>DPMS01000075.1 GCA_003541285.1 Actinomycetota bacterium | reverse complement strand
GGCGTCGAAGGCCAGGAGCGGATCCGCGGGATCGGTGACCTCCACCGGAGACATCGCGGTCCAGGATCTGGCATTGTCCCGGCCGCGGCCGGCGTCGGAGTCCGCGTCGCGGGTCAGCACGCCCCGCCCGAACGGATCGAGCCGCAGCGGCCGCCGTCCGCCCGGTCCCGGGTGGGCGGCCGCGGCCGTCCGGGCCGCGTCGACGATGCGGCGCGGCAGGGACAGGCTCGCCAGATCCTCGGCGCCGGATTCATCGCCGGAGGTGAGGAGCTCCATGAGCCTGCGGCAGCGTCCGACGAACCCGGTGCCAGCCCTGAGGCGCAGCAGCGCGGCGACCGCGGGATCGAGCTCGGACAGTTGCTGTTCCGGCGCCCCGGCACCAGCCAGCCGCAGAAACTCGTGCAGCGACGACGCGGTCACTGCCGCGTGGGCGAGCACCGTCTCCAGCGGGTCGCCCGCCGGGGCCGGCACGCCCAGTGCCGCAAGCGAGCCGAGGAACGCCTCGGCCCAGTCGGCGGTGGAGCGCTTGGTCGCGCGCGATCCGGTCGCCCGGAACCAGGCCGGCCAAACCTTCCCGTTCTTGTCGTAGCGGGCCGTGACCTGCGCCACGGCGACCACGATGCAGGCCGGCCACCGGCGATTCAGCGCTGTCGGCGGCTCGGACCGGGAGAGGTCTCCCAGAGCTAGTGCCGCCGCGTCCAGCATCTCGGGTTCCACGTCGAGTGTTCCGGCCGGCTCTCCCGACGCGAGGTGTCGGCGCCATCCTGGTTCGAGCAGGTCGAGCAGCGTGCTGCCCATTGGCGGCCCGCTCATGGTGGCCCCCTTCACCGGTAGCAGGTGGGCCTGCACGTCGGCGCCGGGCGGCTTGGACCGCCGCCTCTGTCAGGAATGAGCCGGCCCGTGTTCCGTCATCCGGTACTGGCCCCGTGCAACTCGATCTGCGCAATCGACACAGGTCGACGTTCGTGGTTCATATAGGCGAGGATGGCATCCGTAACAGGCCCTGGCTCTCGACGCTGCGTCACCCGGTCCTCCCCGGCCGGCTTCCGCCCCGTCAAGACTCGCGCGGGCAGGCGCCCGGCGCCTGGCTGACGCCGCTCCTGGATGCGTGGTTTGACCACCCTAGTGACGTCTTTCCCCTACTCTATGCGCGTGCCGGTCATTCGTCGGGTCGTCAACCAGGAGTGCTTCAACCCAGCACCGGTGCTGCCGTATGAGCTGCGGGTCATCGACTTCGAGTCGGCGATGCAGGACGTGTACGACTTCTTCTACGACGTGAACACCAACCTCAGCAACAAGGGTCTGCGGCGGCTTGCCGACATGCGCCGGCCCGCGGGCGCCTCCGGGACGATCTCGGACATGCTGACTTCCAGCCTCGCGAAACACTCACCCACGTTGCGCGAGAACCGCTACCACAACGGTCATCCTGACCTCGTTGGGCATGGCGTCTACCCCAACGATGCGGTCAGCGCGGGGGCCCGGCCGGGACGGCCAGCTGGCCCGGAGCCGGATCGAGGCACTCGGCCGCCTCATGTCAGCGTCGCGGTGATGGGCCCCTCCGGCAGCGGCAAGTCCACGCTGCTGAACGTGGTCGCCGGGCTGGACAAGCCCGCCAGCGTCACCGTCGCCGGGCGGCTGGTCAGCGCGCTGGGTCATCGGAACCACGGAACTCGCGGCATGCGGTCGTGCTGGATGGCCACCGGTTCCGGGTGCTGATCGCCGTCTTGTCCAGCGCACAGCCGTCCCAGGCCGCAGGCTTCGCCGCAGTGCAGGCCGCCGCCATCACCATCCTCCCCGACCGCCGCCGCGGCCGGTGAACCGCATGGCCAGCCCGCCCATGGCACCAGCCCGGGACGTGAGGCGACCGGCCGGGCGGGGCGGGCTGGGCTGGCTGCTGGCGGCCGCCGCGTTGTTCACGGTAGCCGTGTTTGCGGTGGCTCCGCTGCGGTTGCCGCTGGGCTGGGACGAGATCACCTACATAGCCCAGGTCAGCGCCCATCCCTCCGAGGTGGTGATGCCCCCGATACACAGCCGCGGGCCGGGGCTGCTGGCCGCGCCGGTCACCCTGCTCACCACCTCGGTCGTGGTCTTGCGGGTGTGGATGACGGTGCTGTCGGGGGCGGGGCTGTTCCTGGCCTTGCTGGCCTGGCGCCGGCTGCGGCCCGGCCCGGCCCTCGCGCTCGCCGCCATCATTATCGGCAGCCTTGCGGTCACCCAGCTGAACGCGGTGCAGGTGATGCCCGACTGGTGGGAAGCGCTCGGCGCGCTGGCCGTGACCGGGCTCTTCCTGCGAGCAGTCACTATCGGCCAGACCCGGCTGGTGGCGGTGCTGCTGGCCGCGGGCGTGTTCTTCCTGGTGCTGGTGCGCTGGCAGGACGCGGTGTTCCTGGTCGCGCCGCTGGCCACCGCCGCGCTGGTGGTCCCGGCGTGGCGGCGCCGCGGGACGCTGGCCGCCATCGCCGTCGGCCTGGCCGCCGGGGCCGCCGAATGGGCCGGGGAGGCCTGGGCCTTCTACGGCGGCCCGGCCGGTCGGCTGCGCCTAACCGCCCGCGAGCCTCCGAAGTTCGGCCTGTACTTCTCCCTTCCCCGCCAGCTCCGCGTCCTGGTCGGCGGGTGCTCACCCCGGCACTGCCCGCCCTGGGTCCACCCTTCGCTCGGCGCCTGGTGGGCCGCCCTGCTGGTCCTGGCCATCCTCGGGATCATCACCACCCGGCGGACCAGGTCGGCCGCCCCCGCGGTCCCGGCCGCCCCCGCGGCGGTCCCAGCCAACCAGGCCACCACCGCGGCGGTCCCAGCCACCCAGGCCACCACCGCGGTCCCGGCCGCCTGCGCGGTGACGCTGCTGGCCGGCTACGCCCTGTTCGACCCCCAAGCCCAGCCCCGCTACCTGCTCCCGGTCATCGCCCTGGCGGCCATCCCCGCCGCCGACGGCATCACCTGGCTCGCCGCCGCCCGCCGCTGGCGAGCCGCCGCGCTGCCGCCAGTGGCAGCTTTCCTGCTGGCCGGGCTGATCACCCAGCACTACGTGCTCCGCGCCCAGGCCGCCAGCCTGCACCACCGCGACGTGCGCTGGCCCGCCCAGGCCAGCTACCTGCGCCACCTGGGCGTTCGCCCGCCCTGCATCCTCGGCCCGGGACACCTTCCCGTCGCCTACTACCTGGGATGCACGCCCGCCTGGGCCGACCAGCACCTGCCCGCCCTCCTGGCCCGGCCACCCGGCCCCAGCGCATGGCACCAGCTGCACGTCCCCGGCATGCGAATCCTCGTCTACATCAGGAAATGAAACACTCCGCGGCACCACCAAGGCACCCCGCATGAGCTGAGAGGAGATCAAGGCCACCGTGGAACGCTTCGCCAGCCTCGCCGCTGCCATCCGCGACGCGTACCCAGCCGGCAAGGCCCAGATCTACCGGGGGCTCAACCTCGTACTGACCTCCAGCCAGGAGCGCAGACGGTGCGCGCCGCAGCACACCTGTCCCCTGATCCCCATGGGGTTATGGTCGGTGTCCGAGGAGCGAGTGCACCTGAAAGCCAATGCATGCTGACTGGTGAGTTCGCGCTCGGGGGCTGGTCATGAGGGCCGGGGCGAACCGATGGATCAGGTGACGACGACCGGATGCGTGGCGCTGCCGGTCGCGGGAGTGTTGCGAGCCTGGCTGCCAACGTCGTGGTGGCCGAGCCGACCCTGATAGGGCGGATGATCGCGGCGTGGCCGAGCTTCGCCCTGACCGCCTCCTATGAGTTGCTGACCCGCCAGGTCCGCCGCAGCGCAACAAGTGATCAGGCGGACGGACAGGTGCCCACAGCACCGCAGCCTCGTGGCGCCGGCAGCGGGGACGGGCCTGGGCCTGCGGCCGCGCTGAAGACGTGCAGCGGGCGATGACAGGCAGGCTCGCAGGCCGCAACTGGTCAAGCAGGTAGGACGGTCTGATCGTGGGCCGCTGTGGCACCATGTCAAGCTCAGCATCGGCGATCCGATCCGGCTCAGCGGGGCGCAGTTCGAGCGGCTCGCCGAAGCGTTCTTCACTGAGATCGTGCGCAGGTTCCTTCAGATTCGCCGCACTTCAGGCAGCAGGGCATAGATCCCAGGCATGATCACCCGGATCTGCGCCCATCACGAGCGGTGCCGTCAGGCCCCGGTGGGCCGACCATAACGATGCCTCTCGCGCATGCCGTCAGATTGTTCCGGCCACGTTCGGTGATCAGGTGGAAGTCCACCGGGTGCCTGGCAAGATCGTCAGGGCCCGGGCGCCGGTAGGGCATGGCCGGATGCCGTGGCCCCGGGAAATTCCGCCCGCAAGCCTGCACGCTCTCGGCAAGGGCTTGACCAAAGAAGTCCCCGGGTGAAGACTTAGATAAGTCCTCGCATGGAGACTTACCAGGGGAGGGTGCTGATGCCACGAACAGGCCGGCGTCCTGGGCCGTCGAGCACCCGGGGGCAGATCCCGGAGGCCGCGGCCCGCCGTTTCACAGCCACGGGCTACGACGCGACGAGCCTGCGTCAGGTCGCGGCGGACGCCGGAGTCGACCCAGCCCTGATCCGCCGTTTCTTCGGTGGCAAGGAACAGCTGTTCAGCGAAGTCGCGTCGGCGCTGATCGATCCCGGGCGGGCGCTCGCCATCGTCGCCGGGGGGCCACCGGGGGCGGCCGGGGAGCGCCTGCTGCGGTATTTCCTGTCCTTGCTCGGCGACGTGTCGCGGCCCGGGCCCTTCCTCGGCCTGGTCCGCTCCGCAGTGACCAGCGAGCATGCGGCCAGGCTGCTGCGGCGCTTTCTCGCCGAACGAATCCTGCGGGAAATCGCGATCTCCTTCCCCTCCAGCCGGCCCGGGCTCGGCGCGGCGCTGGCAGCCAGCCAGCTGGTCGGCCTGGCGGTCGCCCGGTATGCGGTACGGCTCCCGCCGCTGGCGGCCGCGGACACCGAGGAACTCGTCTCCTTGGTCGCTCCGGTCCTGCAGTACTACCTCACCGGCCGCCTCACCTCACCAGAGGAGGAATCATGAACGTTTGCACGTGCCCCCACGTCCTGGTCACCGGTGCCTCATCCGGGATCGGCCGGGCGACCGCCCTGCGCCTGGCCGCCCGCGGCCACCACGTCTATGCGGGCATTCGCAAGCCCGCCGACGGGACCGCGCTGGTCCAGGCCGCGACCGGCCAGCTGACACCACTGCTGCTCGATGTCACCGACGCCGGGCAGATCACCGCCGCCACGCAGACCATCGCCGGGCACACCGGGGACGCTGGCCTGGCCGGCCTGGTGAACAACGCCGGCATCGGCATCTTCGGCCCCCTGGAGCTCATCCCCATCGAGCAGTTCCGCCGGCAGCTGGATGTCAACGTCACCGGCCAGCTCGCCATCACCCAGGCGTTCCTGCCGTTGCTGCGCCGCTCCCACGGCCGGATCGTGATGATCGGATCCATCGGCAACCGGTTCACCCCGCCGTTCATCGGCCCCCTCGCGGCATCCAAGAGCACCCTCGCCACCTTGAGCACCGCCCTCCGCCAGGAACTCGCCCCCTTCGACATCCGCGTGGTGCTGGTCGAGCCGGGAAGCATCCGCAGCGAGGCCGTGGGAAAGCTCGACGCCGACGCGCGGCAGGTCATGAGCCAGGCCAGTCCCGACGGGCGGGCCTTGTACAACGATGCCTTCCTTCACCTAGTGGGCTTCTTCTCCGCTCTCCACCACAAGGGCAGCCCACCGGATGAGGCAGCCAAGACCGTGGAGCGCGCTCTGACCACCCCGCGGCCGCGGACATGTTATCTGGCCGGCAAGAACGCGCGGAGAATGGCGCTGGCCGCTGCGCTGCTCCCACCCGCGGCACAAGACGCGCTGCGCCGCAGGCTCACACACCAACCGGCCCGGGCATCGCGGGTAACGCAAACCGTGCCGGAGCCCACGGCGGCTCAATAGCCACGATTCCGCCTTTCTCCAGAGCGGACGCTGAATCGCGGCACAGCAATGTATGCCGCGCAGATCCAGTCGCTCCGTTCCCCGTCCCGCTACCGCGCCTGCGGGCCAGCGGCATCACGCTCATCTACGACCCGCACGGGCGCACTCTCCGGGCTGGCACCGGCGATGCCGTAGCCGTCACCGCCGGTGCCAGAAGCTGACCTCCGCCGATACCAGAAATAGGACGAAACCAGGCGAACTAGCAGACACATCGTCTGAGCTGACCGGAGGCCCGCGCGCGAACGCCGCGTTCCCGTCCGCCCAAGGGTCACTGGCCCGCGTGGAGTTGGTCAAGGCCGGCAAGATGGATGTCGTGGCTTGGGGCGGCTCGCAGTTCGCGGCTGAAGCCTGCGCCGGAATAGCAGCTGAGCACCATCAAGAGAGAGCACACGGGTCAGACCGCGCCGGTGGATGCGCGCAGTCGCAGCGTCGCCGGGATATGCCGGGGTGCCTCTACCTGGCCGTCGTCAAGCCGGGCGAGGAGCATCTCAACCGCTGCCTCGGCCTGGCGCTCCGGGTGCAAGTCGAGCGCGGTGACCGGTGGGTCACCTTCACGTGCCTGGATGCTGTCAACCCCGGCCGCGATCAGCAGCTCTTCCGGCACCCGCCGGCCGTTCGCTTTGGCGGCACGCAGCACCCCGCGGACGAAACGGGCGGCCGCCACGAAGACTGCGTCGGGTGGCCTGCGTCCGTCAAGCAGGCGCTGGGTCGCCAGGAACGCGCTTTCCTCTCCCGGCTGCATGGCCGCTGAGACGATCAGTCGTGGGGCGTCATGCTCGCGGACCCACGAATCGTAAGCATTGAGCGTCTCCGAGGCCCAGCCCCAATCGGTCTTGGGCACCAGCAGGGCGATGCGCCGGGCACCTTGCGCGGCAAGATGATCCAGGACCTGCCGGGTATTCGCGTCTGTCTCCGAGGCAACGTACCAGCGGTCATCCGGCCGTCCGAGGTCTCGCTCGATCGTGACGACTGGGAGGCCCAGTTCCGTCAGCAGGCTCACCCGCGGATCCAGTGGCGAGGGGTCCACGACAATGCCACCATCCACGCCGAGCCCGCGAAGGCCGGTCTGCACGATTCTCGGCGGCAGCAGCATTAGCGCCTGCTCCTGAGAGAACGCTGCCGTCGCTGCCGCGCTTGCCAGGCGCATATAGAAGTCCAGGCTCAGCGCCTCATCCGCGCGCACGTCGGCCTGCACGGGCAGGAGCAGCGCCAGGGCACCCGATCGGCCCGAACGCAGTCCCCGGGCATGCCGGTTGGCACGATATCCAAGCTGGCGGACCACCTGCACCACCAGCGCCCGAGTCGCTGGGTCGACCCTGCCCTTGTCGTTGAGGGCGTGCGACACGGTGGTAACGGACACGCCTGCTGCCTTCGCTACATCGCGAATGGTTGGTCGGGCTGCCATCGGTCCTGATCAGAGAGGTTATTGGACAGCCCGAGCATACGGTGGCCTGGGAACTGGGCAAGTTCCGGATGCAGCTCCCGCCTGGCCATGCGGCGCGGCCCCACGCCAGGGCCTCCTGCGGCTAACCGGAGGTGATCACCTCACTGCCTACGACGTCACGCCTGCAAGCCCCATCGCCAGCAATGCTGCAGTGGGCGCGCCCCCCGCATGCTGATCTGCACCTGCCCTCTTGACACCGTGAGGCGGCAACCCTAGCGTCTGCCAAAAGGATTTGGCACGGAGAGACCCCAGAGATCCCCGGCACCGAGAGGCGGGTCGCGATGCACCCCCAGAGATTCCGCGTTGCCCACGTTGTGCGCCTAGGTCTGGCTATCGGGGTAGCCGGGTCGCTTGCCGCTGGTTGCGGCACTAACCCCAGTGGTTCTGCGACGACGGCGAACACCGTTGCGCGCATCAAAGTGCCTGCCGGCGCCCTCGGCCAGCCGGGCACGATCCGCTACTGCTCAGATATCTCCTCCCCCCCGCTGGAGTTCTACGTAAACGGGCAGCAGCCGACCGGCTCTGATGTCGAGCTGGGCAACGCGATCGCTTCTGAGCTCGGCGTCAAACCGGTCTGGGTGAACACCGCGTTCGCGGGGATCATCCCGGCGCTGCAGGCCGGCCATTGTGATGCGATCTTGTCCCAGCTCTTTGACAAGCCGGCCCGCCGGGCGGTCGTGAACTTCGTCGACTACATGAACTCCAGCGAGGCCGTCCTGGTCCGCAAGGGCAACCCTCGCCACGTCACCGGCATCGGCGGCCTGTGCGGCCTGAACGTCGCCGCGGAGACGGGCACTACTGTGACCGACTATCTCGCGCAGCAGAGCAAGACCTGCGTGGCGCACGGCAAGAAGCCCATCGCGGTCCAGACCTTCCTGCGTGACAGTGACGCACTGAACCAGCTGGCACTCGGGCACGTGGACGCCTACGGCACCACGGTCGAGACCGGCGGCTACGACATGTCCAAGAACGCCGGCATGTTCGAGATCGCCGGCCCGCCGTTCGGGCAGATCCCGACCGGGATCGCGACGGCCAAGCAGAACATCGCGCTGCACCGCGCGATCATGGCCGCGTTCGCCGCCATGCAGAAGAACGGCACCTACCAGAAGATCATGACCAAGTGGGGCCTTAAGCCCGACATGCTCCCGCAGGGCTAGCCGGCATGCATTTCGACTGGTCGTTCTTCCAGCAGCTGCTCTTTCATCCTCCCAGCACTTTCCTTCAGGGCGCCGCGCGGACCGTGTACCTCGCGGTCATCGCCCAGGCGCTGGGGGTAGTCCTAGGGCTGCTCCTGGCACTCTGGCGGCGAAGCCGGCGTCTGCCACTGCGAGTGTTCGCGAGCGGGTACATCTGGCTGATCCGCGGCACCCCGCTGCTCGTCCAGGCAGTAATCATCTACGACGGCAGCGCCGCCCTCGGGCTGTACTCGTTCCACACGCTGAGCATCGGGGTGATCTCAGTCCCCGGCGTCATCCAGGCCGGCATCGTCACCCTCGCCATCAACGAAGCTGCCTACATGGCAGAAATCATGCGCGCTGCCATCGACTCGGTGGACAAGGGCCAGACCGAAGCGGCGGAATCAGTGGGAATGAGACGGCGGCAGGCGATGCGGCATGTCGTCCTGCCGCAGGCCATGCGGGTCGTCATTCCGCCGCTGGGCAACGAGTTCAACAACATGCTCAAGGTCACATCCCTGCTCAGCGTCATCGGGCTGCAAGAGCTCTTCCTGGCCGCGCAGGACTACAACTCCACCACGTTCCGCACCTTCGAGATCTTCCTGGTCGCCGCCATCTACTACGTCGCCATGACCACGATCTGGTCGTTCATCCAGAGCGCCATCGAACGCCGGCTGCAAGCGAAGGGCGGCGACATCGTGGCGAACGTTCCCCTGCGGCAGCGGCTCTTCGGCGGCGGGGCACTGATCCCCGGTGAGCAGTTGCGAGGCGCCCGGTGAAGCCCAGCGCCGGCGCCCCGCACGCCGTGCAAGCCACTGCCGCCGGAGTTCCGGATAGCCAGCTGGCGGTACAGGGCACCGGCATTCACAAATGGTTCGGCCACGTGCACGTCCTGGACGATGTCTGTTTCGAGGTCGCGAACGGCGAAGTCGTCGTGATCATCGGGCCGTCAGGCTCCGGCAAAACCACACTCCTGCGATGCATGAATCACCTCGAGCGCATCGACCGGGGGCGGCTGCTCGTCAACGGCCACCTCATCGGCTACCGCGAGAACGCGAAGGGCGAACTGGCGGAGGAATCCGAAGCAGAGATAGCGCGCCAGCGGCAGGAAATCGGGTTCGTATTCCAGCAATTCAACCTCTTCCCGCATCTGACCGCGATCGAGAACGTCGCCCTCGCGCCGGTCCGCGTGCGCAAGACGGCCAAGGCACAGGCGCTAGCCGAAAGCCGCCAGCTGCTGGCGAGAGTGGGAATCGAGGACAAATGCGACGTCTACCCACGGCAACTCTCCGGTGGCCAGCAGCAACGGGTTGCCATCGCCCGCGCGCTGGCGATGAAGCCCCGGTTGATGCTCTTCGACGAGCCAACGAGTGCCCTGGATCCGGAGATGGTCGGTGAGGTGCTGGAAGTGATGCGGGAACTGGCCCAGGACGGGATGACCATGGTCGTCGTCTCCCATGAAATGGGCTTCGCCCGCAGCGTTGCTGACCGCGTGATCATGATGGATCAGGGACGGATCATCGAGACTGGCCCGCCTGGTGAGGTACTTGACGAACCAAGCCAGGAACGCACGCGGGTCTTTCTGTCGAAAGTGCTGCACTGACGTGATGATCACGCGCTACGCGCCCGACGGTGCCGTCGCGGCTGCCAACCACCTCGCTGCGGCAGCCGGTATCAGGATGCTCCACCATGGCGGCAACGCGGTAGACGCCGCGATCGCCACGGCAGCCGCAATGGCCGTCACCTCCCCGCACATGTGCGGGCTAGGCGGTGACCTGTTCGCCCTGATCGCAGGCGGTGACCGGGAGCCTGCAGCGCTCAACGCATCAGGACGCGCAGGTTCCGGCGCCGACCCAGAGCGGCTGCGCGCCGAGGGCGCCCACGAACTGCCCTTTCTCCACGACATCCGCAGCGTCACAGTCCCGGGCTGCGTGGACGGACTGGTGGCACTGCACGAGCGCTTCGGGACGCTGCCCCTCGCCGACCTGCTGGCCCCAGCCCAGCGGCTGGCCGAAGCAGGCTGCCCGGTCTCACCGACGCTGGCCGCCGCGTCCGCCGGACTCGGACCCCGCGAGCGCACCCTCGCGTTCGGGACACCTGAGGCACTGGTGCAAGGCCACCGCCTGGTTATGAGGGGGGTCAGCGAGGCACTCCAGGCCGTCGCCGCGCGCGGCCGCGCCGGTTTCTACGAGGGCCCGGCCGGTGAAGAACTCCTCGCCGTCGGCGCCGGCGAGTTCACCGGCGACGATCTGCGCGCCCGGCATGCCGACTGGGTCCAGCCGCTGCAGCTGCCAGCGTTCGGGCGCTGCCTGTGGGCGGTTCCGCCCAATTCGCAGGGCTACCTGGCGCTAGCCGGGGCATGGATCGCCGAGCAGGTCGGGCTCCCTGAGGACCCTGAGGACGAACGGTGGGCGTTCCTGCTCGTCGAGACGGCCCGGCAGGCTGCCTTCGACCGGCCGACGGTGCTGCACGAACACGCCGACGGTCCTGGGCTCATTGCCGCATCACGCCTGCAGCCGCGTGCTGCCGCTGTGGCAGAGCAAGCGAGCCGCGGGCTCGCCGACATCTACGGCGACGGAGGGACAACGTATCTCTGTGCAGTAGACGGCGAGCGCATGGGCGTATCGCTGATCATGTCCAACGCCGCCGACTTCGGCTCCCGCCTCATCCTGCCCGGCCATGGCATCTTCCTCCACAACCGGGGCATGGGTTTCTCGCTGCAGCCCGGGCATCCGGCAGAGTACGGACCCGGGCGGCGCCCGCCGCACACGCTGACACCGCTTGCCGTCACCGATCCAGCCGGTGCACTCGACACGGTCCTCGGCACCATGGGCGCTGACGCGCAGCCGCAGGTATTGCTGCAACTGCTGGTCCGGATGCTTGCCCTCGGGCAGGAGCCAGGCGAGGCGATAGCAGCACCCAGATGGGTGCTCAGCCGCGAGCCCACCACCGACTTTGATATCTGGCGCTTCGATGAGCCGCCCCTGGTCCGCATAGAGCACAATGCTCCCCGGGCATGGTCGAGGGGGCTGCGAGCCCGCGGATTCGAGGTCATCGAGAGCCCCCCGGGCGATCAGACGTTCGGTCACGCTCAGGCGATCCGCGTCACCAGCGACGGCATGCTCACCGGCGCCGCGGACCCGCGCGCGGGCGACGGAGCGTTCGTGGGACGGTGAAGCTAGCCGAGGCCCTTGCTGCAGTGACGGGCGCGGAGAGAACCACGTGACAGCAAGCGAAGCCGCCCGGTGACGCAAACTTGAAGCCTTCGGTGACCGAGTGTGAAGTCCCGGGTAACAACTGCTGCCGATGGCTTGACGCCCGCAGACTCAGTGGTCTGTGCCGCCCGGGCGATGACTTCGGCCGGTGCCGGCCGTCTGTCTGATAGATGACGCCGCCGCCGGCGGCTGGAGGGCTGGAGGAGGAAGACGATGGGTAAGGTGCTCGCGGGGATCACCATCTCCGTGGACGGCTTCATCACCGGGCCCGGCGATGGCCCTGGCTGCGGGCTCGGGGTCGGCGGCGAGCGCCTGCACTACTGGGTGTTCGGTGGGCCCTGGAGCTACGACTCGCCCGGGCGCGGGGAACCGGCCGGTCAGGACAAGGCCTGGCTGGAGGAAACAATGGCCGCCAATGGTGCGGTGATCGCAGGCCGCGGCACTTACGAGGCGGCCGGGCACTGGGGCGGTAAGAACCCCTGGGGCATCCCGTTCTTCGTGGTCACCCACCGCCCCGCAGAACAGCCTCCGGGCGGCGACTTCGTCTTCGCCGCGAGCCTGGTCGAGGCGATTGATCAGGCCAATGCCGCAGCCGGCGGCAAGCAGGTGCATATCATGGGGGGCGCAGATATCATCCGCCAGGCCCTGGCCGCCGGGCTGGTGGATGAGTTCACGATCATCATCGCCCCGGTGACCCTCGGCGCCGGCAAACGCCTGTTCGATGGGTTCAGCGAATCCCTGGAACTCGAGCACCTCGGGGTGCGCCAGTCCAGATTCGCGACATTCATCGACTACCGCGTGAAGAAGTGACGGCGGGAGTCATGATGGCCAACGGCTACGGTCACCATCCCGGACGTCCCGGATTCCGCGGGAGCGGGCAGGCCCGGCCAGCCTGGCCAGGCCTGCACCGTCAGCCCGACCGCCCAGTCAGGGCTCACCCAGCAGCCGGCCAGCGCCGGTGCGGCCAGGTGGGCACCACCCTCGGCCGCAACGGCCCTGACCAGGGGCGTTACCGCCACCGGGGTCATATCCAGGACCTGGGCGATCTGTTTGGGAGAACGGCCCTGCCGGCGCAGGACCCGCACCCGTTCCATCGCTTCGTCGCTCGCCACGAAACCATCCTCGCCGTTCCAGCCGCCACCCGGCGTTCTTCAGCCCCCTTGCCGGGCCGGGCTTGGCCCGGCGTCAGCGACCGCCGCGTTGAGCGGTCCTGCCGGGCATGCAGCGGCACGGACCTCCGCCTCTATCCGGGCGGCCTGACACTGCCGCACGGT
>DPMS01000687.1 GCA_003541285.1 Actinomycetota bacterium | reverse complement strand
CGCCCGCCGGCCGCCGGCCGGTAAGAGGCGGGTGGTGAATGATCGCGTCCAGCGGGAGACTTAGCGGATGAGCAACGTGCCCACCGTGCGAGGCCCCCTCGACTCCGCCGAACTGGGGCGGACCTACACCCACGAGCACATCTTCACCCTCACCGCGGATGTCCAGCAGAACTACCCGGCCGAGTGGGGAAGCGAGGATGCGCGGATCGCCGATGCGGTCACCCAGTTGCGGGCACTCTCCGCCCAGGGAATCCAGACCATCGTCGACCCCACCGTGGTCGGGCTCGGCCGCAACATCCCGCGTATCCAGCGCGTCGCCGCGCAGGTCCCGGACCTGAACATCATCGTCTCGACCGGGGTCTACACCTACGACACCGTGCCGTCCTTCTTCCTCCACCGCGGCCCGGCCCTGGAAGCCGCCCTGGGCACGCCAGTGCCCGACCCGATGGTGGACATGTTCGTCACCGATATCACCGAGGGGATCGCCGGCACCGGTGTCCGGGCGGGCATGCTCAAATGCGCCATCGACGAACAGGGCATGACACCGGGGGTGGAGCGCGTCATGCGGGCGGTCGCCAGCGCGCACCATCAGACGGGCGCGCCGATCACCGTGCACACTCATCCCCGGTCCCGGACCGGGCTGGAGGTCAGGCGGGTGCTGTGCGACGAGGAAGGCGTGGCCCCGCACCGGGTCCTGCTCTCCCACAGCGGCGACACCACAGACTGCGATCACCTCGCCAGACTCGCGGACGCTGGCTTCCTGCTGGGCATGGACAGGTTCGGGATCAACCTGGAGACCACATTCGAGAAGCGGGCGGACACGCTGGTGGAGATGTGCCGGCGTGGCCATGCGGCCAGCATGGTGCTGTCGCAGGACGCGTCCTGCTACATCGACTGGATCGACCCGGCGGTCCTGCCGTTCCTGCCGCAGTGGAACTACCTGCACATCGGCAACGAGGTGCTGCCCTACGCCATCGAGCGGGGCGTGACCCAGGAGCAGATCACCACCATGCTGGTGGCCAACCCGCGCCGCTTCTTCGAGACCGCCGGGTGGCCGGCATGAACGGGCCCGCCAGCAGTGACGACGGCGAGACCGCCGGGGTCCTGTTCCCGGTGGCGGCAGACGGGCGCCGGAGCACCTCGGCGCTCGGCCGGGCCGTGGTGGCCGATGCCATGCGCCGGGTGGACCCGGCCGGCGCGCTCGGCGCTGAGCAGGAGACCAACTGGCGCACGGGCTACCTGACGCATTTCCGGCGGCTCATCGAGGCGGGCCTGGCCGCCAAGGAAGCGGCGCTGTCGATCGCCGGTGAGGGACTCGGCTCGCTGCACGGCCGGATGCGGGCCGTGGCCGCCCCTGGCGGACCGGAGACGGAGCTGAGCGCGCTGGTCACGGCTCCGGCGCAGCGCGCGTTCGGCAGCGCGGAAGTGACCGGCACGAGGGTGGCGGAGAGCGCGCTGTCGCTGCCCTACCACGGTCAACTGCTGCGAGGCGCTGAGCTGGCCCGCCGGCTGGACAGCTGGGTGGAGGCGGGTGTCATCGAGCCGACCTGCGCGGAGGCGGTGCGGACGGTCGCGGCTCACCCCGACTGGCTGTCGCTGACCGGGCAGACGGTGGTGGTGCTCGGGGCGGGCGCGGAGATCGGCCCGCTTCCCGTGCTGCTGCGCTGGGGTGTCCGCGTGGCCGGCGTCGACCTGCCCCAGCCACACCTGTGGGAGCGCATCGCGGCGACGGTGCGGGAGGGCGCGGGGTCGCTGCTGGTGCCGGTCAGCCAGGAGCCGGATGGTTCCGGGACTGATGCGCTGGACGCGATGGCCGCGGGCCGGGCCGGGCTCGACCTTGCCCGCGACGTGCCGGCTCTCGCCGACTGGATCGCCGGCCTGGACGGCCCGGTCACACTCGGGAACTACGTGTACGCCGACGGCGCCGCCAACGTCCGTGTGTGCGCCGCCGCGGATGCGCTCACCCGGCGGCTGCAGGCGGCCAGGGACGATCTCGCGCTGGCGTTCCTGGCGACTCCGACCGACGTGTTCGCGGTGCCGGCCGGCGCGGTCGCGCAGTCGGTGCACGCCTACGAGACCCGCTCCAGGTTCGGCAAGCTTGCCGGCCGGCCGCTGCGCACCGTATCCGGGGGCCGGCTGCTGCGCCGCGCGTACGTGCCCGGCGCCGATCCCGGTATCAACGACAGCCTGGTAGCCCAGCAAGGCCCCAACTACGCACTGGCCAAACGGCTGCAGCGGTGGCGGGCCAGCGCCGCCCGGGCCGGCGGGACCACGGTGTCGCTGAACGTCGCACCGCCCACCCGCACCCGGTCGGTCATCAAGAACCGGGCGCTGGCGGCTGCCTACGCGGGCGCGCACCGGTTCGGCGCCGAGGTGTTCGAGCCGGAGACCACCAGGGTGCTGATGGCGGCACTGCTCGTCCACGACCTGCACACCGGTGGCGGGCCGGCGCACGCCCATCCCTGGCAGGACGAGGCGTATGCGGCCGCGCACGGGGGCCTGTGGCGGATCGCCTATGCACCGCGCAGCGCCCTCGGGCTGGCGGCGCTGCTGGGTTACGGCGCCGCGCGGGCCTGACCGCGGGATCTGCGAACGGGCGGCGCCGCGGCACGTCAGGGCGTTTCTCCCCGCGCCGGTTCGCAGATCACGATGATGGTTTCCCCGGCCGTCGATGTCTGGGTGATCCGCAGGTCGGCGGCATGTCCCGGGTCGGGGAACAGGCGCTTTCCGGCGCCCAGGATGACCGGGAAGACCATGAGCCGGTACTCGTCGACGAGATCGTGCTGGATCAGGGTCTGCACGAGGCTGGCGCTGCCGGCGACCAGGATGTCGCCGTCGGTCTGCTCCTTGAGCCCGCGTACCGTGCCAGGAACGTCGCCGCGGATGACGGTCGAGTTGTTCCAGTCTGCCCGCTCCAGCGTGGTGGAGACGACGTACTTGGGCATGCTGTTCATCTTGCTGGCGAACCCGCCATCATCGTCCCTGGACGGCCATGCCGCCGCGAACCCCTGGTAGGTGACCCGGCCCAGCAGCAGCGCCCCAGCGGCCATCACCTCGTCGAGCTTGAACTTGTCCCCTCCGGGCCCGCGGCTGAACTTGAAGGCCCAGCCACCAGCCGCAAATCCCTCGGCTCCGCCTGGGTCCTCGAACACACCGTCGAGCGTGACGAACTCCGAGACAATGACCTTGCTCATTGCGCTCCTCCGGTCTCGATAGGGGCAGCCGGGCCGCGCTGGCTGGCTTCTACCTGTGTCTCGAACGGGCGGCCGCCAGATCGACAGCGTGGCAGGAATTCCTTGCCCCCGGCGGGCCCCGGGTCTGGTGACAGCAGGCGGCGGCTTGCAGCCAGGTTGCAGGTGCCGCCCGGGCCGGCCGCTAGGTCGCGTGCCCGGCCGGGATGGCAGTCAGCAGCAGGGTGGAGTCTTCCTCCGCCCGGACTGTATGCCGGGCCGAGGGGATGACCAGCATGTCGCCGGTGCGGGCTTGCCAGGAGTCGCCGTCCGCGGCCAGGGTGATCCGGCCGGAGATCACATACAAGGTCGCTTCGCCGGGGTTGTCGTGCTCGGCCAGGGTGGCACCGGTGAGCAGGGCGAGGATGGTCTGCCGCAGCGCGTGCTCGTGCCCGCCGACCACGGTCTCGGCCGCGCGTGATGCGGCTGACTGCCGGGCTGCGGCGAGCTGCTGGCGGGCGATCGCCTCGATCGAGAACTTCCGCACGATAGCTCCATTCGTCCGGGTGCTGTGCCGCCACCGGCGCCGGCTGGCCCGGTGCCCGTCTGGTATCCACCTACCCGCAATGACGGCCGCTAGCCGACCGGGAGTCAGCGATGGCCGGTCCGTGGCCAAGGTCCCTGCCATCCGGGGCCACCTGCCCCTGCCACGCCAGCCGTGACGGCAGCATTCTTCTGATGTGAACGTTCCCCTGGTGCGGAGCAGGCGAGGCCCCGCGTTATGCTGACCCGGCTGCTGCGCACCCGCCTGCGTCCCTACATCTCCCAGGTGGCTGTCGTGGTCACGCTGCTGGTGATCCAGACTGTCGGGAACCTGTACCTGCCCAATCTCAACGCCGACATCATCAACAACGGCGTCGTGAAGGGCAATGTCCGCTACATCTTCCAGACCGGTGCGCTCATGCTGGGCATCACCCTGGTTCTGGGCGCGGTCGCTGTGGTGGCCGTGTATTGGGCCGCACGCGTGTCGATGGGGGTAGGCGCGGATGTGCGCGCCGCGGTCTACGGGCGGGTGCAGGGTTTCTCCACCCGCGAGATGAACCACTTCGGCACCCCGTCGCTCATCACTCGCAATACCAACGACATCCAGCAGATCCAGCTGTTCCTGCAGATGGCTCTCACCCTCATGGTCATCGCCCCGATCATGTGCGTCGGCGGCATCATCATGGCAGTCAGGGAGGGCGCTGCGCTGTCACCGCTGCTGGCGGTGGCGGTGCCGGTCATGGCGCTGGTGATCGGCGCGATGCTAATCACGGTGGTCCCGTTGTTCCGGTCCATGCAGGCCAAGATCGACCGCATCAACCAGGTGCTGCGCGAGCAGATCACCGGGGTGCGGGTGATCCGTGCCTTCCTCCGCGTGCCGTCGGAGCAGCGGCGATTCCACGTGGCAAATGCTGATCTCACGGCCACCGCGCTGCGGGTCAACCGGCTCTTCGCCCTCGCCATACCGGCCCTGATGGCGATCATGAACCTGTCCAGCGTCGCGGTGCTCTGGTTCGGCGGGCACCTGGTGAGTGAGGGGTCGATGCCGATCGGCAACCTCACCGCCTTCCTCACCTACATCATGCAGATCCTGGTAGCGGTGATGATGGCCGTGATGATGGTGATCCTGGTCCCGCGTGCCATGGCGAGCGCGGAGCGGATCAAGGAAGTGCTGGACGCGGTGCCATCGGTCAGCGACCCCGTGCATCCGGTCACCCCGGCCAGCGTCACGGGCGTGGTGGAGTTCCGCGACGTCACGTTCGGGTACCCCGGCAGCGAGCAGCCGGTCCTGCGCGACCTGGCGTTCACCCTCCGGCCTGGGCAGGCCTGCGCCGTCATTGGCGGCACCGGGAGCGGTAAAAGCACACTGCTCAACCTCATCCCCAGGTTCTTCGATGCGACCGGCGGCACGGTGCTGGTGAACGGGACCGACGTGCGGGACCAGGAACTGGAACAGCTGTGGGACTCGATCGGGCTCGTCCAGCAGCGGGCGTTCCTGTTCAGCGGCACCGTGGCGAGCAACCTCCGGTTCGGCCGGCCGGAGGCGACGGAGGCGGAGTTGTGGCATGCGCTCACCGTGGCGCAGGCACGTGACTTCGTGGCCAGCATGCCCGGGCGGCTCGATGCCCCTATCGACCAGGGTGGGACGAATGTGTCGGGCGGGCAGCGGCAGCGGCTGTCGATCGCCCGCGCGCTGGTGAAGCGCCCCCGGCTGTACCTGTTCGACGACTGCTTCTCGGCGCTCGATGCGGCGACCGACGCGAGACTGCGCACAGCACTGCGGGCGGACACCCGGGACGCCACTGTGGTCATCGTCGCCCAGCGGGTGAGCACGATCATGCACGCTGACCAGATCATCATGCTCGACGAGGGCCGGATCGCCGGTATCGGCACCCATCAGCAGCTGCTGGCGACCTGCGGCCCCTACCAGGAGATCGTCACCTCGCAGCTGGGCGAGGGGGTGGCGGCGTGATCGGCGGGGGCGGGCGCGTGCGCGCCATGGGCAGGGGCCCGATGGGCCCCGGCATGGGGATGCCCGCCGAACGCAGCAAGGACCTGCGCGGCACGGTCCGCAAGCTACTGGCCCGGCTCCGCCCGGAGCGGCTCAAGCTCATGACCGCGATCGGGCTGGGCGTGGTCTCGGTGGGGTTGCTGGTGACCGGCCCGAAGATCCTCGGCACCGCCACTAACGTTCTGTTCGACGGCATCGTCGGCAAGCGCCTGCCCGCGGGGATGACCCAGGCGCAGGCCGAGGCGCTGCTGCGGGCTCATGGCCAGGGGCAGCTGGCGGACATGCTGTCGGGGATGACCGTCACTCCGGGTATTGGCGTGGACATGGCCCAGTTCGGCCGGGTGCTCGGGCTGGCGGCCCTGGTCTACCTGCTCGGCGCGGTCTTCACCTGGGGGCAGGGCTACCTCATGGCTGGGATTACCCAGCGCGCCATGTACGGGCTGCGGCGTGAGGTGGAGGAGAAGCTGGCCCGGCTTCCGTTGCGGTACTTCGACAGCCATCCGCACGGGGACATCCTGAGCCGGGTCACCAACGACATCGACAACCTCTCCACCACCTTGCAGCAGGGATTCAGCCAGCTGCTGACCTCGGTGCTGACGATCTTCGGCGTCCTGGGGATGATGTTCTGGATCTCGCCGCTGCTGGCGGCTGTCTCGCTGGTCACGATCCCGCTCGCGGTCGGGATCACGTTCGTCATCGCGCGGCGGTCGCAGACCCAGTTCGCGCACCAGTGGGACCGGACCGGCACCCTGAACGGGCTGGTCGAGGAGACCCACACCGGGCACGCCCTGGTGCAGGTCTTCGGCCGCCGCAAGCCGATGGTCGAGGAGTTCGGCCGCCAGAACAAGCGGCTGTATGACGCGAGCTTCCGTGCCCAGTTCCTGTCGGGGGTCATCCAGCCGTCGGTGCAGTTCCTGGGCAACCTCAACTATGTGGTGATCGCGGTGCTCGGCGGCTGGCGGGTGGCCACAGGCGCGATATCCCTGGGCGACGTGCAGGCGTTCATCCAGTACTCGCGGCAGTTCACCATGCCGATCACCCAGATCGCCGCCCAGATGACCATGCTCCAGTCGGGCCTGGCCTCGGCCGAGCGCGTGTTCGAGTTCCTCGCCGCCCTGGAGGAGGCAGCCGAGCCAGGCGCGGCCGCCGTTCCCGCCGGGATGGCCGCGGTGGCCCCCGCGGCCCCCGCACCGGTAGCCGGGCGGGTCCAGCTGGAGCACGTGTCGTTCCGTTACGACCCGGACACCCCGCTGATCGAGGACTTCTCACTGACCGCCGAGCCCGGCCAGACAGTCGCGATCGTGGGCCCCACAGGCGCCGGCAAGACCACCGTGGTGAACCTGCTCATGCGGTTCTATGAGATCGACGCCGGGCGGATCCTGCTCGACGGCACCGACTACCGTGATCTGACCAGGGACCGGGTGCGAGGCTGCTTCGGGATGGTGCTGCAGGACACCTGGCTGTTCGCCGGCCCCATCCGGGACAATATCGCCTACGGGAAGGAGGGCGCGACGGACGAGGAGATCGTGGCCGCCGCCCGGGCCGCGTACGTCGATCACTTCGTGCGCACCCTGCCCGACGGCTACCGCACCCTCCTCGACGAGGACGCCTCGAACATCTCCGCCGGGCAGCGTCAGCTGCTGACGATCGCGCGGGCCTTCCTCGCCAACCCGGGCATCCTCATCCTTGACGAGGCGACCAGCAACGTCGATACCCGCACCGAGGTTCTCATCCAGGAGGCGATGGCACGGCTGCGGCGGGGACGGACCAGCTTCGTGATCGCGCACCGGCTGTCCACCATCCGCAATGCCGACACCATCGTGGTCATGGATGGCGGCCGCATAGTCGAGCAGGGCAGCCACCGCGATCTGCTCCGCCGCCATGGCTTCTACTATGCGCTGTACAACAGCCAGTTCACTGAGGCCATGGCCGAAGCCAGCTGATCCCGCGCGGCGGTAGGCGCGGGTGGTGGCGGTTAGTCCCTGACCACCTTCAGCACCGGCCGCTTGGGCCCCCGCGCCAGGATGCGCATGATGCTGGCCCTGGTGATACCGGTGATCTGCTGGATCTGGTGGATGCGGACACCGGCCGTGAATGCTTCCCGGACAATCTCATCCCGCCGGGCGTTTTCGTCGGCCCAGCGGCGGAGCTTGTCCTCTGCTGCCGTAGCGGGCGAATGTGCCATGGGTGAACGCTAGTGGAACCCGCCCGCCGATCCTGGCAAATCGGCCTTGCGGGCGATGGCGTGCCGGCGCCCGCCGGGCCAGGATCAGAGCACGTAGGGTTGTGAGCCGAGCCAGGAGGGACATCATGCCCGCGCAGCGTGCCAGCCATCCGGTCTTCGCCCGCTACTACGCGCGGGTCAGCCTGGCGATGGACAAAGGCGGGATGGCGGCGCACCGGCGGCAGCTCCTGGCGGGCCTGGCCGGCCCGGTCATCGAGGTTGGCGCCGGGAACGGCCTGAACTTCGCTCACTACCCGGCCGACGTCACCCGGGTGCTGGCCATCGAGCCAGACCCCCACCTGCGGGAAATCGCCTCGCGCAATGCCGCGCAGGCCCCCGTTCCGGTCGGGGTCTGCGGCGGTGTCGCCGCCGGGCTCCCCGCTGATGACGGGACATTCGACGGCGCGGTGACCGCTTTCGTCCTGTGCAGTGTCCCTGATCAGCACGCCGCGCTCCGCGAGATCCACCGCGTCTTGCGGCCAGGCGGCGTACTGCACTTCCTGGAACATGTGCGCGCCAGCACCCCTGTGCTGCGGCGCGTTCAGCGTCTGGCCGACGTCACCATCTGGCCGGCCCTGGCCGGGGGCTGCCGTACCAGCCGCGACACCGCCGCGGCGATCCAGGCCGCCGGGTTCACGATCGGCCAGCTGGAGCCGTTCCGCTTTCCCGACCCGGGCCTGACCATGCCTGCCACACCGCACGTACGCGGAATTGCCACCCGCAACCCTTAGCCGGGACCGCTGCGGGCATGATCACTGGCGGTGCGGAACCGGGATCCGGCTGAGATCGTGGGCCACGATCAGCTGGCCAGAGAAGACCGCTGCCGCCTGGTCGGCGAACCGCTGGCTGTCGCTGCCGGCATAGCGCTGGGAGAAGTGGGTGAGCACCAGGAGCCGCACCTGTGACTCAGCGGCGATCCGTGCGGCCCCGGCGGCGGTCAGGTGACCGTACTCAGCCGCAAGTGGCGCGTCGTCCTGCAGGAACGTGGATTCGCAGACCAGCATGTCCGCTCCCTCGGCGAGCGCGAAGGCAGCGTCGCACAACCGGGTATCCATGATGAACGCGAATCGCTGCCCGCGCCGTGGCTCGCTTACCTCCTCCAGCGTGATCCGGCGTCCTTGGGCCGGCAGCCAGCCCTGCTGCTGAAGGCGCCCGATGTCGGGCCCGGTGATACCCAGCGAGGCGAGCCTTGCCGGGAGCATGCGCCGCCCGTCGGGCTCGGCCAGCCGGTACCCGACAGCGGGCACACTGTGCGACAGGCGTCGCGCCTCCAGCCGGAACGGGGGCGCCTCAGCTATCGTTCCGTCGCCCACCGGCCGTTCGCGCAGGGGGGTCACCTCATGGAAGAGGGCTGCGTGGCGCAGTCGCCGGAACGTCGCACCGGACTCGGCCGGGTAGCAGACGTTGACCACATGCGGGATCCGGTCGAGCGACAGCCGCTGCAGGACTCCTGGCAGCCCCAGGCAATGATCCCCGTGGAAATGGGTGAGGCAGATCCAGGTGATCCCGCTCGCCCGCACACCGGCGGACAGCATCTGGCGCTGAGTGCCCTCCCCCGGGTCGAACAGCAGCCCTTCGCTATCCCACCGCAGCAGGTATCCATTCTGGTTACGGCTGCGCGTCGGCGTCTGGCTCGCCGTACCCAGCACAACCAGTTCGCGGTCGGACACGGCATCAGACCCTACGCCCCGCCCGGCGCTCACATTGGCAGCCGCCGTCTCGCGGATGGAAGGGACCTTCGCCCCTGGTGAACAGTCCTGCCACGAGGGAAACTGATAGTAGGCCTGCGGGACGAGCGGAGGAGCTGATCGCGGTCTCCACCGGACGAGACTCCAGGGAGCATCCGCGGTCGGCTGAGAGGCTCGAAGGCGACTCCTAGCACCTGACCCGGGCAATGCCGGCGGAGGGAAATCGCCTCGCAGGTCTTTAGTGCGGGCCGGGTCTAGGCAGGCGCCGCCGAGAACATGGCCCAGACGACCTTCCCCCGGTCGCCGAGGGCATAGCCCCAGTTGTCACTGACCGCGTCGACGACGTACAGCCCGCGGCCGGTCTCGGCAAAGGGGCCGGGCTGCTGCGGTATGGGAGGCTCCCGGCTGGGGTCGGCGACAGCACACAGCACACACGGCCCGGGCTGCAGCAGGGCGAGCCGGATGGCCCTGCGGGGCCGGGCCTTGCTGGGTTCTGGCAGGGCATGACGCAGCGCATTGGTGAGCAGTTCCGACACAACGACCGCCATGTCCCCGGAGCGTTCCTGCATGCTCCACCGATGCAGGGTGGCGATGGCGAACTCGCGGGCTGCCGGGACCGCCCGGGGGGCATCCACGCTCGGTGTGCGGATGGCCACCCGCGGAAAGCAGGTCCACTCCGAGGGCGCCGGATTTGGCAGCAACGGCCAATTCCCGCTGGCCAGCGCCGCAGTCTCCAGGGCTGGGGTCAGCCATTGGAACACGCCACTGGCGCCCACGCCGTTAATGGCGCCCGCTGCCGGCATCAGGGGTTGCGTGATCATCGCCTTCCGGCCAATCGCCCTGAACGGGACACTTACCGTCATAGCCTCCTGTATGCACACAACTTTTGCAAGTGCTTCTGCACGAGCGTTCTGCACGTGCAGCTAATCGGGTCCCTCAGCCCCGTGGGCTGGCAGCCGGGGACCGCGAGGCGGCCGTCGGCGACGTAGTAGGGGACACCGGTTATGCCCAGTTCGCGGGCATGGCGTTCGTCGGCGCGCACGTCCTCGCCATGGGCATCCCCGGCCAGGATGGAGCGAGCCGCGTCGGGGTCCAGCCCGGCGTCTGCGGCGATCGCGGCCAGCGCCCCGGCATCGAAGATGGAGCGCTCACCGCCGAAATGCGCCCGGTACGCAGCTGCCAGAACGGCCTGCTGGCAGCCGCGATCGTGAGCGAAATGAGGCAGCCGGTGGGCGTCGAACGTGCTGCCGTGCGGCCGGCTGGCAGCGAAGGGCAGGTTCTCGGCTTCCGCTAGGCCGGCGATGCGCCGAAGCGGGACAGCGCCTGCACGAAGCGGGCCTGCCCCACGTAACACCACGGGCAGACGATGTCGCTCCAGATCTCCACCAGCACAATGCCTGATCATACGGGCCGTCAGGCAGCAACGCGGCGTCCCGCCGACGGGGACGGGTGTGCCCGGCATGGCAGTCTGGATGGATGCGATCCAGCTCCGAAGAGCTTGCGTGGGCGGCCGGTATCGTCGGTAGGCCGGTGCCGCCCACACCTCAGTACGCGTGGCCCTTGCTCGCGCATCAGGTGGGCGCCGGGCGCACCCCGGCAGCGTGATGTCAGGCATACCCGGGATGACAGGCCTGGCCGCAGGTGGCCGGAAAGCCCTGCTGCGCCGGGGGTTCGCCCTCGAATACGCCACGCTG
Source organism: Actinomycetota bacterium (assembly GCA_003541285.1). Lineage (GTDB taxonomy): Bacteria > Actinomycetota > Actinomycetes > Streptosporangiales > Streptosporangiaceae > UBA9676. The sequence goes on along the minus strand of DPMS01000687.1, from coordinate 3,340 downwards.
GGCTGGAACGTGGCCGGAATCGTGGTGCTGGCCATCGCGGCCATATCTGCCCGGTCGGTCGCGCTGGCCGGGTTCGGCCTGGACTCGCTGATTGAGATCGGTGCGTCCACGGTGGTGATCTGGGAACTGTCGGGAACTGGCCAGCACCGCCAGCGGCGGGCGCTGCGGATGATCGGGTACGCCTTCGCCGCCCTGGCGGTCTATCTGCTGGGGCAATCCACCTTCGTGCTGGCCATCGGCTACCACCCGCGGCACTCGGCACTGGGCATCGCCTGGGCCGCGGTGACCGCGGCGGTGATGTTCGCGCTGGCGGCCGGGAAAGCCCGGACCGGCCGGGCACTGGACAACCCGGTGCTCAGGACCGAGGGCCGGGTCACCCTGATCGACGGGATCCTCGCCACCGCCGTTCTGCTCGGCCTGGTGCTCAACGCGGCACTGGGCTGGTGGTGGGCCGACCCTGCCGCCGGGTACGTGCTGGTCTACTACGCCGTCCGCGAGGCGCGGGAGATCTTCACCGGCTTGCGCCCACATTCACCCGGGGGAACCGCCCGGGCAGGGTGATGTCTGCCGGATCCGCCGGACGCAGGCTGATGGCTAGCGAAGGAGACAGCCAATGGCCGTGAAGAAGATCGAGCATCTCAGCCTGGAAGAACGCAGGGCACGTGGTAAGCAGGCCCGGGTTCGCGCGCCGCTGCCGGCGCACGGCGGGTGGGCGCCGGCGGCGGACCGTCCTGATCCGGTCAAGCTGCTCGAAGACCAGGACACCACCCGGGAGCCCGACCTGGTGCCGGTGCGGCATGGCCGGATGATGGTCTCGCCGTTCACGTTCTACCGGGGGTCGGCGAAGATCATGGCGGCCGACCTGGCCGGCACCCCCCGCGCTGGCCTGGATGTCCAGCTGTGCGGGGATGCCCACCTGTCGAACTTCGGCCTGTTCGCTTCCCCCGGGCGGGTGCTGCTGTTCGACGTCAACGATTTCGACGAGACGCTGCCGGGCCCCTTCGAGTACGACGTCAAGCGGCTGGTGGCGAGTTTCACGATCGCGGCGCGGCATAACGGCTTCGCCAAGGCGGATGTGCGGGCGGTGACGAAGGCCGCGGTGGCCGCCTACCGGGAGGCGATAGCCAGCTTCGCCGGGATGCGCACGCTGGACATCTGGTACGCGCGCCTGGCCGAGGATGAACTGCTGACCGCCACGCGCCAGGCGGCCAGGCAGGTGGAGAAGGAACGGGCAGCCAGGCAGGCGGCCAGGGGCAAGAAGACCGCGAAGGATCCACTGGAGACCAGGAAGCTGGAGAAGCGGGCCGTGAAGACCGCCCAGAAGGCACGCACCCGGGACAGCCTGCAGGCGCTGTCCAAGCTCGGGGAGATGGCCGGTGGCCGGTACCGGATCGTGAGCATGCCGCCGGTCGTGGTGCCGTTCCGCGACCTGACCACGATGTACGGGATCCCCCCGGACCAGCTCCAGGAAATGATCCACCACCAGTTCCGGGAGTACCGCGCGTCGTTGCAGGCCGACCGGCGGCAGCTACTGGAACGGTTCGAGATCGTGGACATGGCCCGCAAGGTCGTCGGGGTTGGCAGCGTCGGCACGCGTGCGTTCATCGCGCTGCTGCAGGGCCGTGACGAGGGTGATCCACTGTTCCTGCAGATCAAGGAGGCCACCGCCTCGGTGCTCGAAGACCACCTGCCCAGGAGCCGCTACCGCCAGCCGGGTGAGCGTGTCGTGCAGGGCCAGCGGCTGATGCAGGCCTCCAGTGACATCTTCCTGGGCTGGTCCAAGGGAGAGGAGGCCAACCGCTGGTTCTACTGGCGCCAGCTGCGCGACATGAAGGGATCGGTGCCGGTCGAGACGATGGTGCCCGAGAGCATGACGTTCTACGCCGGTATCTGCGGCTGGACGCTCGCCCGCGCGCACGCCCGGTCTGGCGATGCGGCCGCGATCGCCGCCTACCTCGGCACCAGTGACAAGTTCGACCAGGCGATCACCAGCTTCTCCGAGCGTTATGCCGGCCAGAACGAACGCGACTACCAGGCATTCTCCGACGCTGTCCACACCGGGCGGATCACCGCACTCGAAGGAGTCTGAGGGCGAGCGAGGGCGCGCCTGAGATCCCCATCGGAGGTTAGGGACATGGCCAGGAAGAACAGGGACAAGCAGCGCCACCACGGCGCCGGTGCCCAGGCGCCGGCGCGGCAGGAGGCGCAAGCCGGCCCGCCCCCGAAGATGGGCCGCAAGGAGTACGAGCGGGAGATGAGGATCCTGCACGGCGAACTCGTCGCCATGCAGGAGTGGGTCAAGGCGTCGGGAGCCAAGATCTGCATCGTGTTCGAGGGCCGCGACACCGCCGGGAAGGGAGGCACGATCAAGCGGATCACCGAGCGGGTGAGCCCACGCGTGTTCCGGGTCGTTGCCCTCCCGGCCCCGACCGAGCGCGAGAAGTCGCAGATGTACATACAGCGGTATATGACGCATTTTCCGGCCGCCGGCGAGGTGGTGATCTTCGACCGCAGCTGGTACAACCGGGCGGGTGTCGAGCGGGTGATGGGTTTCTGCACGCCGGAGGAGACTGAGCGGTTCCTCCAGCTGACGCCGGGGGCCGAGAAGGCCATGGCCGATTCCGGGATCCTGCTGCTGAAGTACTGGCTTGAGGTCAGCCCCGGTGAGCAGACCCGGCGCCTGGAGAGCCGCATCCACGACCCGCGGAAGGTCTGGAAGCTGTCGGACATGGACCTGGAGTCCTACAGCCGCTGGTACGACTACTCCAGAGCCAGGGACGCGATGTTCGCCGCGACCGACACCGCGTGGGCTCCCTGGTACGTCGCGCACACCGACGACAAGAGGCGCGGTCGGCTCAACGTCATCAGCCACCTGCTGAGCCAGGTCCCGTACAAGCCGCTCGAGCACGGGGACATCACGCTGCCCAAGCGGCAGGGTGCCCGCGGCTACGTGGAGCCGGATCTGCCCCTGCGGCACATCCCGACGCCGTTCTAGCCATATGTCCCGATCCACAGGACAGCCGCTGCACCGCTGCGCGGTTAGCCGCCGATCGCGCTCGCCACTGCCGACCGCGCCTGGCGTGCGGAGGGTGCAGCCAGCGCCAGCTGAGCCAGTTCCTCGCAGGTGGCAAGGGTCTGGCCGGCGAGTGCTGCCCGCACGTCGGCGATGCTCGCCGGGGCCATGGACAGGCTGGTGGCGCCCAGCCCGGTCAGCACCAGGGCGAGCAGCGGGTCACCCGCCATCTCGCCGCACACGCCGACCGGCTTGCCCCGGTCACGCCCGGCCGCCGCGGTCCCCGCGACGAGGTCGAGCAGCGCCGGCTGCCAGTAGTCGAGCAGG
>DPMS01000495.1 GCA_003541285.1 Actinomycetota bacterium | reverse complement strand
GCACGCTCATCCCCTGCGCCGACCACAGCACCACCTGCGCCCGCCGCCAGGTCACCACCGACCCGCTGCCACGGCGCACGATCCGCATCAGCCGATTGCCCTCGTCATCATCGATCTCCCGAACCCGCACCCGGCCAGCCATACCCACAGCATCGGGCCGGTCACCCACCCTGCACCAGAGGACCAGGTCACCGAACAGGGCCAACCTTCCCTGCTACGGCACTAGCACGGTGCACGCTCTGGCACGATGCGGTCATGGCATTGAAGCGGCTGAGTTTCGTCGCGGCGCAGTTGATGCCGAAGCCTGGCGCCCGTCAGGTGCTGGCACGCGTGGTAACGGTTGATGATCTGCCCGGAGGTGGCTGGTCCGTCATCGACGAGCGGACCTGGCGTACGGGAGTGTCCGTGCCAGGGACCGAGTGGGGCAAGCGGGCTCGCGCCGCGGGCAGCGTCGCTGCCTGGCGCTCCTTCGAGGCCGTGGCCGCGCGGCAGTGGTGCTGGGTTCAGGTGATGCCGCTGGTATCCGAGCCCGATGCGCTCAGCGCCCTCGAAGGGATCGGGGATCGTCTTCTTCGCAACCTGCGCGCCGAGGTCACGCTGCTGCGGGAGCACGATGTGGATATCGAGGCGTTCCCAGGGGCCGGCCGGGTCTGGGCGCACGAGCAGCACACTATCGGACCGGATGGGGAGGGCGTCGCGAGGATGCTGGCTGCCGCGTGCGGTGCGTACGTGATCGTCGTGTCCGCCTCCGGCTCTCCGGAATGGGCGTGGGATCCGGTGGTCTCGGTCGCCCGGCGCCAGGCAGGGCTCTTGGCGGCCTAGCTGCTGCGCCTGCTGGCGCGGATCCTGTTCAATGCGATACACATCGGCTACGGCCTAGCGGGGTCCTCAAGTTCATCGTGCTCGAATACGTCGCCCGGGTGCACTACCAGGCCTGGGAGCGGATGTGCTACCTGGCGCTGGCCCGGCACCGCCGCTGGTCCGCGCTGGCCAGGCGGATCTTCGGCCGGATCGTGCAGACCGCGCCGAGCAGGACAACGAGCAACGGCACCTGCTGATCCTGCAGGATCTGGCCCAGCGCCGCGGCCTGCGGCAGTCCTTGCTCAGGCACCGGCTGGCACCGTGGGTGATCGCTCTCTTCGGCTACCACAACGGCACGTGCATGCTGCGCCACAGGCGCACTTACGGCGCCTTTTGTGGATCAGCCGTGATGAAGTCGGTGACCAGGGCGGCGGCGTGGGCGGCCGCGCGGTCGTTCAGGTGGACGTGGTCGGTCAGGGCGGCGAGGCCGTTGGCGGTGGAGATCTGGTCCCAGGAGCGGCGCAGGACGTGGTGACTCAGGCTGGCTCTGATCACCGGACCCACGCGTGCTGTATAGGGCGGGGGGTCGTGTGCGGCGGGCAGAAGGGTCGTCAGGCGGTCGTGCAGGGGAAGGCACTCGACCGCGTGCGCGGCCGCGACGCGGCGCAGCGCCTGGTTGTAGGAGTCCACGCGATGGTTCATGGCGCTGTTGAGGTCTTCGCCGATCAGGGGGATGTCGAGCACTGCGATGCGCGCGGAGGTCTGCGACTGCAGGCGGGTGAGGATCCCGTCGACGGACTGGGTGTACCAGCCGAGGGTGGGGACGTGCGGGAGGCGCTGCAGCCGCCGGTACATCTTCTCCAGGAATGCACTGGAGGTGGCGACGACATCGTTGCTGCCGACGAGCAGCGTGACGATGTCCGGCTCGCAGCGGACGACGTCGCCGATGCGAGCCAGCACGTTCCAGGCGAGGTCGCCGTCGATGCCAGCGTTGACGAACTCGTACCCGCCGATAACGCAAGCAGCTGCCACCGCAGGTGACAAGAAGGTCCACGTCATGGGTGGCGCCAGCATCATCCAGCAGGCCCTGAACGCCGGGCTGGTGGACCAGCTGCGCCTGCATGTGGCGCCGGTGCTCCTCGGCGACGGCACGCCACTGTTCGCCCACCTTGATAGCCCGATCCGGCTAGAGCAGATGGAGGCGATCGCCACGCGGTACGCGCACCACCTCAGGTACCGCGTCGTGAAGTGACAAGGACCGGCGAACCAGCCACCACAACCGCCTGGAACTCTTGGCAACCGTCACCTGGCCTGGCGCGGATCCGGCACCGCCCGCGGCTGGCGCGACTCCCCGGAATGGCTGGTCACTCCTCCCTGACCGGATGGCTACACCGAGATCACACCCGGCGTCAGCCCCGGCGGTCGGCTGCGACACCGGTGCCGGTCGTGGGCGTACCGAAGACCGCCTGCAAGTCTTCGCAGCTCGCCTCGTTCGCGGGCAGGACAGCGATCGCAGGTTCGGTTGCCGTCATGCGCACCATTGTGCCGGTCAGGTTGGCCTGCCGGCAGGTCCTGGTTCTGGGCATCGGGAGTGCGCCATCCGACTCGACCTGGCGGTGGGCTGTCGCCCTGATCTGGCCGGGGTCGTCGGCCGCTCCTGCTCTGGGCGTGGGGTCTGATGAGTTCTCAGCACGGGAGACGTCGATACTGTCATGATGACGACGCATGTGCTGGAGACCGCCGGGGCCGGTGTCGCCTACGATGTCCGCGGCCCGCTGCCCACCGCCGATGGACGCCCACCGCTGTTCATGATCGGCCAGCCCATGACCGCGGCCGGCTTCGCTACGCTGGCGTCGTACTTCCCCGACCGCACCGTGGTCACCTATGACCCGCGTGGCCTGGGCCGCAGTACCCGCACAGACGGCGGTGTCAACAATTCGCCCACGGTCCAGGCCGGTGATGTGCACGCCATTATCGGAGCGCTCGGCGCTGGCCCGGTCGAGATGTTTGCCAGCAGTGGCGGCGCGGTGACCGCGCTCGCGCTGATGGCTGCCTACCCCGGCGACGTGACCACCCTGGTGGCACACGAGCCGCCGCTGATCCCGGTGCTGCCCGATGCCGAGGCTGCCGAGTGCGCCCGCGCCGCCGTCCGGGACGCCTATCAGGCCAAGGGGTCAAATGCCGGCATGGCGGTCTTCATCGCCATGACGTCGTGGCGGGGCGAGTTCACCGACGCCTACTTCACCCAGCCCGAGCCGGCGCGCGTCGTGATCGCCGTCGGGGAGGAGTCCCTGGGCACCTTCACCGGACGGACCTCGCTGGCCACCGCCGAGCTGCTCAGTCAGCAGGCGACCGTGTTCCCCAGCCACCACGGCGGCTTCCTCGGCGGCGAGTCCAGATACGCCAGCCAGCCTGAGGCCTTCGCGCGCAGACTGCGAGACGTCCTCTGACGCCGTGCACCATTGTTCAAGACCGCGGCTGGGAGCTTCATGCCGGGCTTTCCTAGCCTCGTCCCTCGAGCAGGCCACCGTCCTCGAGATCGCCTGCCGGAGGGATGATTTACATACGGGAAGCGGGTTCATTCGTTTCTGGCGACTTCGGGTCCGGTGATGCGTGCCAGCAGCGGGAAGGTGGCCGCGATGATGCCGAGGGCCGCCACGATTCCGCCCGCGGTGATGAGGTAGTACGCAGGACCGGGCGCCACCATCGGGTGCTGCTGCGCCTCGGAGGCGAACATCGCGGCGCCGCCGAACCCGGTGCCGATCGCGACGGCGGCGGCGGCGAGCAGCGGGACGGCGCTTTCCAGCGCGACCACGCGGCGCAGCATGGCGAGCCTGGCACCGGTGAGCCGCAGCAGGCTGAACGGCCGCTTGCGGTCGGCGAGCCCGCCCGCGATGCCCGCGGCGAGAGTGCAGCCGGCGATCGGCAGGCTGACCAGGATCACCACGTTCGCGAGCTGCTGGTAGTCGCTGTTGGTGGAGTTGTCCTGCGCGATGGTGTCGCCGATGGTGAATGGCGTGCCGACGCCAGGGTAGGCGTGCGCGTTCTCAAGCAGTGTCCTGGCCTGCTCGACCGCTGACGTGCTGCCGTCCGTCCCGACGTTGATGCCGTCCACACCGAGGGTGTCAAGCCGCGAGGCGGAGACGCCCGCGGCTGGCCAGGTGATCCTTGTGGTGTTCGCGCCGAACAGGGGGCCGTCGATGCTGAACCCGCCCTCCGGGAACGCCGCCGCTGTCGCCCCGGCCGGGCAGCGGCCAAGGGCGGGAACGGTCGCGAGCTGCACGCACGAGACCACGCCGGCCGGAACCGGGCTTTGCGGGGCGAGCGGGCCGGTGCCGAGCAGCGACCCGGGGACGGTCAGCCGCGGGTCCGCGCGGACCACGACCACCCCTTGAACGCCGTGAATCCCCTGCAACCGTGCCACGAGCGGCGCGATGGACGCAGCTCGTCCGGGGTTTCCCTGGGACGCGGAGCCAGGCTGCTGCTGGGCAGCCAACTGGTCCGTCAGTACGTTCGCTTCCGCTGCGGTGCCCCACCGGGTGAGGTTCTTGGCGTTCTGCGTAGTGATGGCTACCACCGCCACGGTGGTGATGAACAGGGCAAGCACGAGGCCGCTAACGGCGCGGAAGGCGGCACTCGGGTTGTCGGCGAGGCGGCGGGCGGCGATCAGCGTGCCGGGGCGGCTGGTCCACCGGGCCATGGCCCTCGCCGCGGCCATGGTGATCCACGGGCCTGCGGTGAACAGGCCGATGAGGATCAGCGCGAAGCTGGACTCGAACGCCTGGATCTGCCCGGAGATGGAGGCCGGGTGGCCGTGGACGGTCAAGAAGCCGAGCTCGGCCAGGCCGGCCAGCAGCGGTATTGCCCGCCAGGCGCGCGGCGGCTTCGGTGTCGCCCGGCGGGCGACGCCGAGCGGGGAGATGTTCACCCGGCGCAGTGCCAGCCGGGCCGCTATGGCGGCGAAGACGGGCACGCCGATCGCGACCGAGAGGATGTCCAGCAGGCTGAGTGACAGTTCGGCGGGGAAGAATGGCTGGCCGATCAGCGGGATACCCGCGACCGGGATGCGGAGCAGGAAGAAGACCCCGAAGCCGGCCGCGACCCCCAGGATCGCGGCCGCGGTCGACTCGGTGGCGGCGATCAGGGAGACCTGCCTGCGGGTCGCGCCGGCCAGGCGCATCGCCGCGAACCGTTCCTCACGGCGGGCGGCCGACAGCCGGGTCGCGGTGGCGATGAAGATCAGAACCGGGGCCAGGATGGCCAGCGCCACAACCGACAGGATGAGGTCAATTGTGCTCTTCACGCCGGGCCGGTTGGGCGGGGTGTAGTTCAGCCCCTTGGGGTTCAGCCGGCCGTAGGCGCCCGGCACCTGCGCGGGGATCGACGTCACCTGCACGCTGTTCGGGGTGTGCGCCAGCTGCGCCGGGGTGCGCCCGACGATGATGACCAGCGAGTCCGGCGAGGGCAGCGCGGCGTCACCGATCGCGCCGGCCAGGTGCCCGGGGTAGCGGCCGGCCAGCTGGTCCGCCGGGGTGGCGCGCAGCAGCGCGGCCAGCGCAGGGGAGGCATAGTACTGGCCAGGTCCCGGGTCGGCGGGAATGCCCGGCGCCACCGGCGACGAGGCGCCGGTGGCGGCTACGTCGAAGCGATCGATCTGCTGGCCGTCGAAGATGTCACCGCTAGGGTGCCACCACAGCGGCGCGATGCCCGCGTTCGGCGGGCCCGCGGGCACGGACGCGGTGCCGGTCAAGAACCAGGCATGGCGGTTGTTCCAGGTGACGGCCGCATTGGTCGCGGCCACGACGGTCAACAGCAGCCCGACCCCGAGGCCGACCGCGACGGCCAGGACGACCAGCCGGGTGATCGCCTCCCGGCCGCCGTTGACCACCAGCCGCAGCCCGAGCCCGATCACGGCTGGGCCCCGGTGAGCGTGCTGACCGTGCCGTCCCTGACGACGACCTCGCGGTCGGCGTAAGCGGCGACCCGGGCGTCGTGGGTGACCAGGACGACCGTGGTGCCGTGCTCGCGGGCGGCGGCGGTGAGCAAGTCCATCACCAGCTCCCCGGACACCGAATCCAGCGACCCGGTCGGCTCGTCGGCGAACAGCACCTGCGGGCCGGCGACCAGGCCCCGGGCCAGCGCGACGCGCTGTGCCTGCCCGCCAGACAGCTCACCCGACCTGCGCTTTTCAAGCCCGTCCAGGCCGAGCACGGGAAACCACTTCCTGGCTACCGTCATCGCCGGGCCACGGCGGGCGCCGGACAGCAGCAGCGGCAGGGCGACGTTCTCTTCCGCGGTCAGCTCGGGGACCAGCTGGCCGGACTGGAACACGAACCCGAACCGGTCCCGGCGCAGCGCGCTGCGCCGCTCGTCGCGGAGGGTGTCCAGCCGCTGCCCGCCGAACCAGACCTGCCCCTCCTCAGGGGCCAGGATGCCCGCCAGGCAGTGCAGCAACGTGGACTTGCCAGAGCCGCTCGGCCCCATCACCGCGACGATCTCGCCCTCCNNGCGTGGTCGGCGAGCAGCACGCCAACCTGATCGGAGCCATGTTTGAGTTCGGTGAGCTCGCGCATCCGCTGCAGGTGCGCCGCCCGCTGGACATCCAGGTACCTGCCGGCCGGCCGGCCCAGCATCAGCGCGAGCACCACCTTGGCGAACAGCTCGCTCTGCAGGTCCGGCTCCGGCGGGGCCGGCTCGGCCAGCCACCGCTGCACCTCCGCGATCCCCGCCTCGGTGATCACGTACCGGCGCCGCTCCGGCCCGGCCCCCTGCTCCACCGGTCCGGGGACCGCCTTCCCGTCCCTGGCCAGCCGGGACAGCGTCGCGTACACCTGGCTGTAGCGCAGCGGCCTGCCCCGCCCGAAGTACGCGTCGTAGGCCCGTTTCAGGTCATA
>DPMS01000862.1 GCA_003541285.1 Actinomycetota bacterium | reverse complement strand
CGCTTGAGTATGCCCTCCTCGCGGGCCAGCACAAGGCTGGTGATCGTCGTCACGTAACACGCGTTGAGCAGGCAGAACGCGCACATCGCCGGGGTGAGCCACTGCGCGTATCCAAGCCCGCCCACCGGCCCGCCGGGCATGATGACGTTCAGGGATACCAGCAGCAGCAGCGGGATCACGATGGACAGGAAGAAGCCCAGCGGGCTGCGCAGCAGCACCACCAGCTGGTAGCGGACCTGGCCCAGGGCGAGCACCAGCGGGGGCCGGGACTTGTGCGCCGTGTCAGCCGCCATTGTGGGCTCCCACCCCGGCCTGGCCGGTGATGCGCAGGTAGACGTCCTCCAGGGAGGGCCGGACCACGGTGAGCTGCGGCAGCTCGAGATCGTGCTCCACCGCCCAGTGGGTGAGGGCCGCCAGCACCCGGGTCGGCTCGTCGGTATGCATGGTGTACTCGCCAGCCCGGTCCGTGGGCTGGTCCCACGGGCCACCCGGCAGCTCGCTGGCCCGCAGCCGTTCGGGCAGCCGGAAACTGATCACGGTGCCCGCGACATCCCGTCCGCCGAGCGCGTCCGGGGTCGACTCCTCGACCAGGTGGCCATGGCTCATGACTCCCACCCGGTCCGCGAGCTGCTGTACCTCGTCGAGGTAGTGCGAGGTGAGCAGCACGGTCGTCCCGGAGCGGCGCAGTCTGGCGATCATGTCCCAGGCGTCACGCCGCGCGTTCGGGTCGAAACCGGTGGTCGGCTCGTCGAGGAACAGCACTTCCGGGTCGCCGATCAGGGCCAGCGCAAGGTCCAGCCGGCGCATCTGGCCACCGGACAGGGTGCGCGCCCGCGCCCGGCGCTTACTGGTGAGGCCTACCTGCTCGATCGTTTCCGCCACGTCACGCGGGCGGGCATAAAAGCCCGCATAGAGAGAGACCATCTCCTTGACCGAGAGCTCCGAGTCGATACCGCCGGACTGCAGCACGATCCCGACCCGCTCCCGGAGGTGGCGGTCGCCGGCTCCCGGATCGAATCCGAGCACCCGGACCTCGCCGCCTGACCGGCGCCGGTGGCCCTCGAGTATCTCCACCGTGGAGGTCTTGCCCGCGCCGTTAGGCCCGAGCAGGGCATAGATCTCACCGCGCCGGACCTGGAAGCTCACGCCGTCCACCGCGTGCAGCTTGCCGTAGTCCTTACGCAGCCCTGCCACCACGATGGCAGGTCCCTGGCTGGCCGGCGTCCCCCCCATGACCCGATCGTCAGTGATGGCGGGCCGGGCGCCCAAGAGACGTAAGTCCCGAGGTCCAGGACCGCAGGGCACCCAGGCGGGTGCCCGCATGGACTGGCCGGGGCCAGGGAAGGTGAGAGATCAGCCGAGCGCCATCCCCGGGCTGGAAGGACGACATGCCGGTAGCCCCACACTTCCCGGTCGCGCTCAATGTGCTGGATCCCCGTAGCCTGCTGGCCAGCGCCGGCGCGCTCGGGATATTCCTGGTCATCTTCGCGGAGACGGGGCTCCTCATCGGGTTCTTCCTCCCCGGCGACTCGCTGCTGTTCACGGCCGGCTTGCTCTGCACGACCCAGACCCGCTCTGCCGTGCATCTCAGCCTGCCGGTCGTCCTGGTGGCGGCTGCCGCCGGCGCGCTGATCGGTGCGGAAACGGGCTACCTGATCGGCTGGCGGGCCGGGCATGCGCTGCTGGACCGGCCCGGGCGTCCCCGGATCCGCAGCGGCCTGCGGCGATCGCGGGCGTTCATCAACCGCTACGGCGTACGCCGCTCGATCGTGCTGGCCCGGTTCATCCCAGTCATCCGGACGGCGCTCAATCCGCTGGCAGGAGCCATCCAGATCCCGTTGCTCACCTTCACCATCTGGCAGGTCATCGGGGGGCTGGTGTGGTCGGTGGGCCTCACGCTGGCCGGATATGCGCTCGGCTCCAGGATCTCGGACATCGACCGCTACCTGCTGCCGATCATCGCGCTGATCGTCCTGGTTTCCTTTATCCCAGCCGCCGTCGAACTGATCCGCCACCGCAGGAGCCGGGCACGGGTCGGTGGTGGCCCGGGGCCTGCGGGCACCCACCGCCAGCGTGGTGATCGCCCCGATCGGGGAGAGCCCCGCTGAGGCCGCGGCGTTGTCACCAACTGAAACGCGTTCTACTTTGTAGCCGTACCGGGCGCGGACGGCCCCGGGTCCGGCTGGAGGGACTGGAGACCGCCTGTGAGGTATGGGGCTGTTCTGTTCACCAGCGATCGCGGCATTCAGCCCGCCCGGGCGGCAGCAGCCGCCGAGGCGGCTGGCTTCGACTCGTTCGCGGTTCCCGAGCACACGCACATCCCGGTCCGGCGCGAGGCGCCGCATCCCGGAACCGGGGACGCCTCCCTGCCTGATGACCGGTACCTGCGGGTTCTGGGCCCGTGGGTGGCGTGCTGTTCGGCCTGCCCGACCGCCCGGCGGACGACGTCGCCACCTACATCAGCCTGCTGGCTGGCCGCCTGGGGATCGGCATCGCCGCGTAACCCAGGGCTTTTTTCCTCCATAGCGGGATTGCCCGGTCAGCTCGTGCTCATCGGGGCGGCCGGGTTCTGGGCGGTGCTGGGAACTGGTGACGGCTGCCCCAGCCATGGTGAGAGCCTGGTCGAGGCGACCCATGCGACGACGACGGCGACGATCACCACCGATATCAGGTTGACCGCATCGCTTTGCAGGAACAGGAGGGTGAGCAGCACTGACGTCAGCGGCAGCCCGCCCAGCATGACCACGGTCATCGCGCCGATCCCCAGGCCGGCGCCATCGATCATGGGCAGGCCGGGGAGGTGGGAAAGGGCGATCCCGCCGGCCGCGCCGATGAACATGCCGGGAAAGGTCGGGCCGCCACGGAAGCTGCTCAGCGACACCCCGTAGGCCAGGCCTTTGCACACGATGAGCAGGACCAGGGCGCCCACCGACCAGGTGGTGGCCTGCTGGATGAGGGGGGCCAGCGCGTTCTCGCCGGAGAAAAGGACCTGGTCGGCACCCTTGCCCGTTACCTGGGCGAAGATGATGGCCAGGCCGCCGATGGCCAGGCCGGCCACCGGGGTCAGCAGCACCTTGCGGTGCTCGATGATAGGCCGCAGCTGGAAAGCCAGGCGGCGGATGGCGGTGCCCACGACCGCAGCGGCCAGGCCGATCGCGATCGCCCAGGCGAACTCGGCGATGGTGGGGTTGGTGGCGGGGGGGATATGTGGCACGGCGAGCGAGAAGGTCCCGAACCCGGTCAGCTTGTTGAGGCCGACGAAGATGAGCGCGCCGACCCCGGCGGCCAGCAGCCCGGGGGCCAGCACCACACTCACCATGCCGCCGCCGATTCCGGCCGCCTCCAGCAGCAAGAACGCTCCCGCCAGCGGCGAGATCAGCAGCGTCGAGAGGGCTGCGAAGCTTCCGGCCGCGCCGATCACCAGCACCGCCTGCGCCGGTGCGTCTCGTTTGACCAGGTGCACGAGCAGCACGGCGACGCCGGCACCGATGAGGATCAGCGGTGCCTCGGGCCCGAGCACCGCGCCAAGGACCAGGGTGGCCAGTGACGCGAAGATGATGCCGGGCAGGTCTCGCGCCGTCACGGACCCGCCCGTTTTGAATCCCTCAACCGGATGGTGGCCGCCCGTCCCGGGCAGGTAGCGCAAGGTCAGGCCAACCAGCAGGCCGCACAGCGCCAGCATCGGCAGCGGCCACCATGCCGGTGTCCGGTGGAAGCCCAGCTCGCCAGGAAGAGTGGTGAGGAAGTACTGCTGGCCCGCGGTGACCAGCTGCAGGAAGAAATAGGCGACGACGGCCACCGGGACCCCGACGATGGCCCCGAATATCAGCAGGGCCACATATCCCCGGCTCTTGATCATGTCCATCGGGCCCTGCGGGGCCGGTGACCGAGCCGGCTCGGCAGGAGCGTTAGTCATGACCCAGGCACCGTCCGGCGGGCAGCTCAGCCGGATCCACGGCGTCCGCGCTCATCCGCTTCTCCTCGCCGCTATCCAAGAACACCGCGATCCCTAAGAGGTCTGGTGCGGCACCGCGGATTCGCCCGGGTGGGTCCGGGTGAGTGCTGGCCACGGGCATCCCCCCGCCCCGGCAACCCGTGTGCCCACAAGTTCGCGCGAGCCGCCCGGCCGCTCGCGGCAGGTGTCCGGGCGGCCCAATCGGCGGTCCCCTCAGCTCGGCGCGCCAGGCTTTGCGGTCAGGTGCCTTCCTCTGCCAGTTCGATCGCCAGGCCGAGCGCCTCGACGATCTTGGCGGCCGCCGACGCCGTCCTGGGTGTGCCCACGATCGGTGCGACCGCGACGAGCACGTTCTGGGCCTGGTCCACGGTCACACCGGCCTCGGCGGCGGGTCCGATGTGAAGCAGGTACGACGACGCCGGGGCGTCTACCGCGATGAGGGCTGCGAGCCGGACGAGGATGAGCGACGACGGATCCAGCTCTGTCCGCTCCAGCGACACTGCGTTGATGTCGGCCAGTGCCTCCAGCACCGGGGCTTCTCCTGTGGCCATTGTCTGGCTCCTATCAGTCGGCATCCGTATCCCGCCTTGGCCGATGGCGTGATCTGCCGCATGCATGCAGCGCCACCAGAGACGCGATGACCATGGCCAGATTCTCGCCTGCAGGGAACCGGTGCGGCCTCACCCAGACGGGGTGAAGCGGGAGACCCACCAGCCAGCTCGACAAGTATTCGAAAGGACATTTGCCACATCGTGGGGGCGCGCACGACGTGGGTGGGACGCTGGGGCAGGAGCGGACGGTGGTGCCGCTGCTGGCTACCCGCACGTTCCATCTGGCCGCGTTCACCGGTGCTCTGACGTTCATTCTGGCGGCGCCCGCCAACCGCCATCGAGGGGACCAGCGTGACACAGGCTGGTGACCTTCGGCCGGTGCCGGATGCCGCTTCGGCCGCGACGATGGCGGTGACCCCCTGGGAGGTCGCGATGGCCGACAAGATTGCGGACCTGGCTGGGCCAGGAATTGGTGACTACGCCGAACTTGCCCGGGTACTGCCCGAGGGCTACGAGTCGCTGCTGACGCCCCGCCAGACGCAGCAAGCGATCTTCGCCGTGAAGGACTACATCGAGCAGGGCCTGTGCCGCGAGCTGAACCTGCAGATGGTGACCGTCCCGCTGATCGTCGCCGCTGACAGCGGCGTGAACGACATGCTCGACCGGGACGGCTCGCGCACGCCGGTCGGGTTTCACATCAGCAACGACCACGGCCAGCACCCGGTCGACGCCCAGATCGTGCAGGCGGCGACCAAGTGGAAGCGGACTGCACTCAGGCAGTTCGACTGCGGGCCCGGCGAGGGCATCTGCACCGACATGCGGGCGGTCCGCAAGGACTACTTCCTCGACCACGATCACAGCTGCTACGTGGACCAGTGGGACTGGGAGCAGGTGATCACCGAAAGCCAGCGCTCCGTTGACTTCCTGACCGGGACCGTCCGCAGGATCTGGCGGGTGCTGGTCGGCGCGGAGCGGTTCGTCCAGGAGATGTTCCCGGTCCTGAAAGATCCCCGCTATCCCAGCCTGCCTGACGAACTCACCTTCCTGCACGCCGAAGACATCCTGGAGATGTATCCGGACCTACCGCGCAAGCGGCGCGAGACTATGGTGCTCCAGCGTCATCCGGCGATCTTCATCATCGGGATCGGCTGGCCGCTGTCGGACGGCTACCCGCACGAGATGCGCGCCGCCGACTACGACGACTGGATCGCCGACACCAGCGCAGCCACAGGCAGGCCCACGCACGGCCTCAACGGCGACATCCTGGTCTGGAACCACGTCACGAGGCGCCGCCACGAGCTGTCATCCATGGGCATCCGCGTCACTGCGAGCACGCTCAGGCAGCAGCTGGAACACGCTGGCCAGCTCAGTTCCCTTCAGCTCCCGTACTACCGGGGCATCATCAGCGGGGAGCTGCCGCTGTCTGTCGGCGGCGGCATCGGCCAGTCCCGGACCCTGATGCTCCTGCTCCGCAAGGCTCATCTGGGTGAGGTCAGCGTCTCGGTCTGGCCGAAGATCCTGACCGACCTGTGCGCAGCGAGGAACATCCACGTGCTGACCTGAACGGCTTACGCGGGGCCGACTGGTGGTAGGTTCCAGCCGTGTCCGCGCCTGAGCTCCGCGCGCCGGGCCAGGCCGGGTCCGGGGCGCAGCTGCCGCCGGCCGCAGGCCACGGCGTCCGTGCCGTGCTCGCCGGCCTGTTCCCTGCGCCGGCCGAGCCAGCCCCCCGCACTGGCCTCGCGTGCTGGGCGTTCCTCCTCGTCCAGGTCGCCGCGGTCGCCCTCGGTGCGCTGGTGATGCTGGCCCGTATCGGCGGCAGGCCGGCCTGGGACAGCGTCTACGCCGAGGACCCGGGCATCTACCTGCCCGCGGCGCTCGCGCATCCCTGGTACCTGCTGCAGTCGTATGGCGGGTACCTGCAGTTGGTCCCGCGCCTGATCGGCCAGATTGCCGCGCTGCTGCCGATCAGGTACGCTTCGGTCCCCTTCGCGGTCGGCGGCGCTCTCGTCGCATCCGCGTGCGGGCTGTTCGCTTACCACGCCAGCGCGGGCCATGTCAGCTCGCGCTGGCTCCGCGCCCTGCTCGGCCTGTCCGTGGTGCTGCTGCCGGTGGCGCAGCTCGAGATCGCCGACAACGGCGTCAATTCCATCTGGTACCTGCTCGTCGCCCTGTTCTGGGCAGCGCTGTGGCGACCGCGCAGCGGGGCCGGCGCGGCAGTCGCGGCGGTCGCGGCGTTCGCGGCGGCAGCCTCAAGCTCGCTCGCGCTCCTTTTCGCGCCGCTGTTCGCGGCCCGCGCGATCGTGGTGCCCCGGCGCTTCCGCGAGCACGCCGCGACCGCCGGCTGGGCGCTCGGCTGCCTGCTGCAGGTCCTGGTCATCCTGACAAGCCACCTGTCCCGGTTCAGACCTCATGATCCGGTTAACGCGGTGCTGTACTACGCGCACGAGGTCCTTCTGCCGGCGCTTGGCTGGCACCTTTCCTGGCACCTGCGCGACATCGCGGGGCTGACCGGCGCCACCGCGCTCGCGGGCGGCTTCATCGTCGTTGTTCTCGCCTCCGTGCTCGCCACGCAGGCCAGGCAGTGCAGGGTGTTCGTGGTTACCGCCGTGGCGACCGGCCTCGTGTTCACGGCGATCAGCTCGGCGTTCGCTTGGGGCGGGCCGGGCCAGCGAGTCACGATCAGAGTAGAACACGGCGCCCGGTATTCCACGGTGCCCATCCTGCTGCTCGATGCGGCACTGATCGTGACGGCCGACGCCTACGCGCGCCGGTGGTGGCCGCGCCCCAGGGCCGTCGCCGCGGTCGCCGCGCTGATAGCGGTCCTGGCAGCCGGCTGGGCCACCGACTTCCGTTACCCGGTTCGCCGCCTCGCCGGACCTGCCTCAGCCTGGGAACGGACGGCCGACGCGTGGCTTCGCCACTGCCAGCACAGGCCGGCGGGGACGATCACGGTCACCTTCCCTGACTGGTGGGGAACTGCCCAGCTGGCCACTACGTTCAGCTGCTCCAAAATGCGCCGCTGACCTGCGGCGCAGGCTAGCGCGCTTCCCGCCGGGCACTGAGGCGGCTGTTGGCTGCAGCTTGCCGCAGTTGGCTGCTCGATCTGGCCCGGATCTGGCGCGCCTAGCTGGCGCTTATGCGTCCTTGCCTCGTCGCAGACGTCAGTACCAGGCTGGCCCGCCGACAGCGCCATGGTTTCCGCGGCTGGCGCGCCTGTCAACGTCCGGCGGCCACCTCCTGGCGCGCAGATCAGTCATTCATGCGTCTCTAGCGATCGCTGACAGCCGGGCTCAATAACAGTGCAGAACGGGGCGCGCGGCTTGTCACCGCGAAACAGTCACGCTCTGCGATCACCTTGGGGGCACGAAATCCAGACGTGGCCGCACCGCGAGCGAGTCCCAGATGCCGTCGGCTCAGTCCGCTCTCCTAACGGCCGAACCCGAGGCCGGTGGTCCCGGCGTACCTCACACAGTCAGATGAGTGCAGTTCCGTGCCGGTAAAGCACTGGTCAGGTCACGCGCGCGCCGGTGATCCGGCTGGGCCACGGCGAATCACGCGGTGGCCCGCCATGCGGTTCACCGCGAACCCTGCGCCGAGGAGCCCAGCCTCTGCAGCCAGCGTTCACGCTAGTTCGCTGCCGTACGCCACCGGCCACGGTGCCCTCAAGGTGG
>DPMS01000351.1 GCA_003541285.1 Actinomycetota bacterium | reverse complement strand
GCAGGTTCTTCACCTGCCGGGCCGTCTGGCGGGTGCGGGTGGCGGGCGTGGTGCGCTCGACGTCCACCAGGGCGGCCCATGCGGTGCGCAGGTGCCCTAACGCCGCGGTGAACTGGTACTCCCAGCCCGGGATGGTCTTGCGCGTGCCGTCGCAGCGGCAGGCATCGTGATGGACGTGGCCGCGGCCCGCAGAGCATTCGGCGTCCGGGCGGGGATAAGGCGTCGCGTCGATGGCGAACCGCAGCCGCTGCCACCGCGCGCACGCCTCGCGGACGGCAGCGGCCTGACCGGCGGGCACCTCCGCCAGGGCCTGTTCCAGCAGGCCATAGTCGATCCGGTCGTGCCCGTGGGCCCATGCGCGGCCATGTTCGCCGTCGATGAGCTGCGGCAGCGTGCCGGTCAGCAGCTGGGCGAAGGCCTCCTCGCCGATGCGCCCGGCGGCCAGCGCGTCATACAGCGCGCCGTGGCCGCGGCGGAAGGCCGGCACCAGCGACAGCTGAANNGGAAACGGCCGTGCTACGCGCGGAAGTGGCACATATGCGCGAATAGCACAACTATGAACTGATACGACCAGAATTTAGGTTAAAACCTAAGCTTATGCGAGTGGTGCCCAAATGGTCGTGCGCTTAATGTCGCTACCTTCCAGCATGCGCAGGCCGGGAACATCGTAAGTGGCCAGTGGCCGCAGGTGATCCCGTGGCAGATACGCCCGGCCGAAGTCACCAACCAAGACGGCGGCCCCGCGAGTGCAGCCTCGTTCCAGGAAGCGCATCACCCTGTCAGCCAGGTCGCGTTCGTAGAAGGCGTCGGCAACCAGCACCACGTCTGTGTCAGGTGACGGGAGGCCATCCTGGTCCAGGATGTCAGCACAGGCGGCATGAACCGCTACGCCGTTGGCGGCAGCGTTAACAGCGATAGCTGCAGCTGCAACCGGGTCTATGTCGTAGGCGGTCACCGCCGCCGCCCCTGCCTCGGCGGCCGCAATCGCCACCAGTCCCGAGCCAGAAGCAACGTCGATCACGCGCTGGCCTTCGACAGTCTCAGGGTGGTCAAGAAGGTAGCGGGCCAGTGCCTGGCCACCAGCCCAGGCGAACGCCCAGAACGGCGGGTCCAGGCCGGTCCGCCCTGCCGCCAGCTCCATACGCTGCCACAAGCTGATCGGCTCGCTGGCTTGGTGCAGCCGGATCTGTGGAACCAGCGGTACAGAAATCAGCTGGGTGTCAGTCCGGATGATCTCCAGCGAGGACAGTTCTGGCTTGGCGCTGCGGCTGATGCTGCTCCTCCCGGTCCTTGTGGAAACAGGCGAACCCACTGCCTGCAGGTGCTTGCCGCGGGGACCAGCCGGCCCAACCCGGACGCTCGACCCACAATCCTAAACGTCTGGCACGCAGGCATCCGCCCAGCAGACCCAAAGGGGAAGCCGCGGCGCACCGAGAAGACGTCTGGACCAACTGTCGGCCCCCGCCACTAAGGTCCCCGTCATGACGAACCTGAACGAGAAAAGTCACCCGGAACCTCCCGTCGCGGGTGACGAGACCGCCACCCTGCTGGGCTCCCTGGAGCGCCAGCGCGCGACCTTAGCGTGGAAGTGCGGGGGACTGGATACGGCGGGCCTGCGGGCGACGCTTGCCCCCTCGTCGATCACCCTGGGCGGGCTGCTCAGGCACCTCGCCAACGTCGAGGACGACTACTTCTCCGTGCGGCTGCATGGGTGGAGCCGGCGCCCCCATGGGACACGGTGGACTGGGACACCGACCCCGAATGGGACTGGCACTCGGCCACCGAGGACTCCCCCGAGCAGCTCTATGCGCTCTGGCGGGACGCCGTGGCCCGCTCCCGCTCCGCGGTCGCGGAGGCGCTGGCCCACGGCGACCTGGAGCAGTTGGGCCGGTACACCAACTCCCGCGGTGAGTCACCCAGCCTGCGGCGCATCCTGATCGACCTGATCGAGGAGTACGCCCGGCACGTCGGCCATGCCGACCTCATCCGGGAGTCGGTGGACGGGCTCACCGGGGAGGATCCGCCGCGCTGACGGCGAGATCAGCGAGCATGCCTGGAGCAAGGTGCCATGGTGCGAGGCCCGAGGCTGGCCGGCCGGGATCGAGGTGGGTTATGTCACCGGATGCGGCCGATGATCACGCGGCGGCGAAGGTCATACCCGAGTCGCTGAGCGACCTGCTGGAGCGGCCACTGTATGCGCATCTGGCCGGAGATATGCGGCATTACGCTGGTCGCGATGGTCCGGACCGTGTCTAACGGCCCGGTTGGCTTACCGCATCCCGCCCCGCCACCTGCGTTACCGGAGTGATCACATCCAGTTCGGGATGTCTTTCACTCGCTGGCCCGCAAGATTTTGCGCGGGTGTGCGCCGTCAACGTAGCCCAGGAATGGCGGGTAAATGTTGTAGCCGAGCAGTTCCTGAAGCCGTTCGGGTAGCTGCCGGGCGACGTCGCGGGGCACAGCGAGGCAGTGGTTCTCCTGCGGGCGCAGCCAGGCGGCGGCGTACTCCAGGATCACGCCCAGGCGTGGCCGGCTGGTGAGGTTGGCTCCGCCGCCGTGCCAGAGGCTGCCGAGGTAGAACATCACCGACCCCGGCGTCGTAGTGGCCGTCAGGACAGGGTCCTCGGCAGTCGGCTGGCGCCCGGGTTCCCAGCGGTGGCTGCCAGGGACGAATCTGGTGGCGCCGTTGTCCTCGGTGAACTCATCCAGCGGCCACATGGTGTTGACCACCACCGGCGGGTGAGGCCGGGGGAGCGGGTAAATCGCGTCGTCGGTGTGCAGCACCTGGGCGCGCTCCCCGGGCCCGATGCGGATGCCCACCGGGGCGCTGAGCTGGTAGTGCCCGAGAACAAGGTCGAGCACCTCCAGCAGGAGCGGGTGCATGGCGGCCTGGTCGAAAGTCCGGGTCTTGGCGAAAAGGGCATACACCCGCTGGGTTGCGAACCCTTCGAACGCGTTACGGCCTGTCGGCGTCATAGCCAGGACACGGTTCAGGTCTGCCCTGGCGGCCCTGACATCCCCTTCGCTCATCAAGCCGGTGACGATCACATAGCCGTCGCTGGTCAGCCGCCGCGCCACGTCCTGGCCGGCGGACGTCGCGCCTGGCATTGTGGCCATCATCACGAGCCTAATCCAGGCATGGCCGCCCATGACATATCACGCTGACCACCGACGCGCCGAGTTCTGGAGCGGTACTAGTGGGCTGGAGAGCGGGGCCAGCGCGGGGAGGGCGGCAAGCCAGGCGGAAAGTTCCGAGTTCCGGCGCACCGCGGCGAGCAGTTTGGTGGTGGGCGGGACTTCCCAGGCACGCCAGGTGCTGATATCGCTGGCTGTCGGATCGAGCCGGACCAGGCTGTCCACCAGCCGGGCGGCCAGCGGCCCGCTGGCCTGGCCGGCCAGCAGCGCTAGCAGCGCGTTGCGGGCCTGGCGCTTGTCTTGTGCCGTGGGGCTCAGCTGGACCACCCCGAGTACCAGCTCGCTGGCCACCCAGCCGTCGGCCTGGCCTGCCAGTAGGCCCAGCAGTGCGCCGAGGGCGTGGCGCTTGTCCCGGGCTGTGGCTGCCAGGCTGACCACCGCTGCCACCAGTTCCGCGGTTTCGCAGGCGCCGGCATGGCCAGCCGACAGCAGCCCAAGCAGCGCGTTGCAGGTCTGGCGTTGGCCTTCCGCGGTCGTGGCGAGCCGGAGCAGCCCTCCCAGCAGTACTGAGACCAGCGGGCCGTCTGCGTGGTCGGCCAGCAGCCGCAGCAGCGCGTCGCTGGTCTGGGGCTGGTCTTCCGCAGTCGCGGCGAGCTGGACCGCCCAGCTGACCAGCCCTGCGGCCGTCGGGCCGTCTGTGTGGCCGAGCAGCCTCAGCAGGCTGTCACGGGTCCGGCGTTGGTCTTCCGCGGTGGGGTCGAGCCGGGTCACCCGGCGCGCCAGTTCCAGGGCTACCTGGCCGTCGGTCTGTCCGGCCAGCAGCGCTAGCAGCGCGTGGCGGGCCTGGCGCTTGTCTTCCGCGGTGGGGTCGAGCCGGGTCACCCGGCGCGCCAGTTCCAGGGCTACCTGGCCGTCGGTCTGTCCGGCCAGCAGCGCTAGCAGCGCGTGGCGGGCCTGGCGTTTGTCTTCCGCGGTGGGGTCGAGCCGGCTCACCCGGCTCGCGAGCCGTGCGGCCTTGTGTCCGTCGGTCTGGCCGGCCAGCAGCCGCAGCAGCGCGCCGCGGGCCTGGCGCTGGTCGTCCGCTGTCGGGCCGGCCTGGATTACCCCGTCCGCCAGCCATGCGGCCGCATGGCCGTGGCTCTGGGCGGTCAGCAATCGCAGCAGTGTGTCGCAGGTCTGGCGGTTGTCCTCTGCCGGGCCGAGCCGACTCACAATGTTCGCCAATTCGGCAGCGGTCCTGCCGTCAGTCTCGCTGGCCAGTAATCCGAGCAGCACCTCGCGGGCCTGGCGTTTTTCCTCTGCCGTCGGGCGCGCGTAGAGCACCGCGGCCGCTAGCCCGGCGGCTTTCCTGCCGTTGGTCTGGCTGGCCAGCGATCTCAGCAGCATGCCGCGGATCTGGTGATTGTCGTCCGCTGCCGGGGCGCGCCAGCTCACCCATCCGGCCGGCTCGTCAGCCAGCGGGGCTCCGGCCGGGCGGGGCGGCAGCCTGGCTGGCGCGTCGCGGGCCTGGCCGGTGTCTCGCGCCGTCCGGCCGAGCCGGCTCACGCACGCCGCTATCTCGTCGGCCACCCAGCCGCCGGCCTGGCCGGGCAGCAGCCCGAGCAGCGCCGCGCGGGTCTGGCGCTTGTCCTGTGCCGTCGTGGCAAGCTGCACAACTCCGCTCACCACCTTGCCCGCGAACCGCGCGGCCTCGTGGCCATTGCCCAGGCCGGGCAGCAGCCC
>DPMS01000612.1 GCA_003541285.1 Actinomycetota bacterium | reverse complement strand
GCCCGGGTGCGACCACCGCGTCCTGCCCCGGCGAGACAACCGCGTCCCGCCCGGGCTCGACCACCGCCCCGCGCTGAGCGGCCGGACGCCATGGAAGCGCTGGGGAGCGGAGATGACCGGTAGCCAGCACGGCCGGGCCGGCGCCCAAGGCCCCGCGCCTGCACTGTCCGTCCACGGGATCGATCCCGGCGAGGTCACCATCGCCGGCCTTACCGCGGGCGGCTGCGCGCTTCTCCTGTTCGTCTCCGAGGAGTGCCCTACCTCCGCGCTGGCCCTGCGGAATCTCGGCCCGCTCTGCCAGGCCTGGGAAGAATCCGGGCTCACCTGCACCGCTGTCTTCGAGGACCCGCTTGACGTGGCTGTCCGGGTGGCGCGCCGGCTCGGCTGGACCGGCCGGGTGGTCTGCGAGGAACCGCCGTACGACACCTCGCGCGCCTACCAGCTGGTCTCGGTGCCGGCGGCGGTTCTGGTCGACCACGCCGGAACGCTCGTGGGAACGGTGACCGGCTGGGATCAGCCGGCCCTGGGTGCTCTCATCGGGAAGGCGCAGGCGCTGCTGCGCTCCAGGCTCGCGGTCCCGCCCGCCACCGAACCGCTCCGCAAGCCGGGGTGCTCGTCGAAAGCCGCCATCGATCCGGCACTGGCAGCGGCGATGTCGGGCCAGGCAGCCACCGACGAGTACGAGGAGATGTTCGAGCGCGGCTGGAGCGATGGCCTGCCTGTGATCCCGCCGACGCCGGAGCGGGTCGAGGCCATGCTCGGCGGCAGCGACGGCCGCGTGTCGCTTGGCCTGGTCCCGCCGGCGATGGGTGACGCCACACTTGAGCGGGTGGCCGCGTGCGCCGTCCTGGCGGGCTGCCGCCCGGCGTACTTCCCGGTCGTGGTCGCGGCCGCCAGGGCCGCGCTCGATCCCGCGTTCAACCTGCACGGCCAGGCGGTGACCACCCAGCCGGCTGGCCAGCTGGTGGTCGTGAACGGGCCGATCCGGGAGGCGATCGGCCTGAACAGTGGCATGGGTGTGCTCGGGCCCGGGTCCCGGGCGAACCTCACCATCGGCCGGGCGTTGCGGCTGCTCGTCACCCTCACGGGCGGGGCGATGCCCGGCAGGCTGGACCGGGCGACCCTCGGGCACATGGGGAAGATCGGCTTCTGTATCGCCGAGGACGAGGACGTCAGCCCATGGGAGCCGCTGCACGTCGAGCGCGGCTTCGCGGCCGGCCAGTCCGTTGTCACTGTCATCGGCAGCGACGCGCCGTTGTCGATCTCCGACCATCGCAGCCGCACACCCGAGGATCTTGCCTATGTCCTCGCCTGGGCGGCGGCAAGCACCTGGAGCACCAACTGGTGGCCGCTCGTGGAGCCGTCGGTGTTCGTGATCTGCCCTGAGCACGCTGAGATGTTCCGGGCCGCCGGCTGGACCAAACAGCGGCTGCGCCAGTTCATGTTCGAGACGGTCAGCAAGCCTGCCGCGGAGCTGCGCCGTGGCGAGACAACTCCCTTCGTCCACGCGGCCAGCCCTGACGCCGAGGTACCGAAGTGGGCGTCGCCGGAGAGCATCGTGCTGGT
Source organism: Actinomycetota bacterium (assembly GCA_003541285.1). Taxonomy (GTDB): domain Bacteria; phylum Actinomycetota; class Actinomycetes; order Streptosporangiales; family Streptosporangiaceae; genus UBA9676. The sequence continues at coordinate 7,930 of DPMS01000612.1, read as the reverse complement.
CGTGGCGGGTGGCGAAGCCGGGCGTTACTCTGCAGTCCTTGGCCCATGTACCGGTATGGGATCACAGATCGTCTCCCGGGAGGTGGAGTCGCATTGGCCGCTGACTACGTGAGCCCGTTCGACGAGCGGGTCAGGGCACCGGAACCGCTCGCGCCGCGCCCGGCCAGCATCCGCGGATGCCAGGTGGTGCTGCTCGACATCCGGAAGAACCGGGGGGCCGAGTTTCTCGACCGGATGGAGACGCTGCTCAGGGCGGCAGGCGCGATCACGGCGCGCAGCGCAAAGGAGATCTTCTCCAAGCCCGCCGCCCTTGGGCTGGTCGACTGCATCGCCAGCCGGGCCGGCCTGGTAGTGGAGGCACTCGCCGATTGAGGCTCATGCACGTCGTGCAGTGTGTGCGACCTCGTCCATCTTGAGCGCCGGGGGATCCCCGCGGTAGGTGTCGCGACGGCGCCGTTCGCCGACGAAGCCATCGAGCAGGCTCGCCGGCTGGGCATGCCTGCCTGCCGGATGGCCTACATCCCTCATCCAGTCCAGTTGCTGCGGAACGACGAGCTGGCGGGCCGGGCCGACGCCGTCTTCCCCGCCGTTCTCGCCGCACTGACCCAGCCCGCCGGGCAGCGCGCCGGCCGCGGATAACGGGCCGGGCGCTGCCAGCTCCCCGCCGGGCTAGGTTGCCGGCACGGTCAGTTCGAGCTGGATACTGTCAGGATCCTCGAACGGCAGCACGTCTATGCCGAACGATGGCAGGCGGGTGATCTCGCCGTGCGTCACGCCATGCCCGTCGAACAGCCGGACCGCCTGTTCCAGGTCATCGTGGCTGGCCACGCTGAAGCTGCCCGGCCCGTCGCTGCCGGGATCACCCGGGGCGGATCCAGGTGGCGTTCTCAGTCGGCGTCAGTTTGCTGCGGCGCGGTGGACTGCCAGAGTTCCCGCACGATGACTTGCAGCCCTCCCGCGGTGGGAATGGCGATCAGCGCCGCCACGAAGGCGCCGAAAATGCCGCCGATCCAGCTCCCGATCGACGCGCCGACCAGGATGGCCACCAGCACGAGCAGCGGGTTGACCTTGACCGTCCGGCTCATCACGACTGGGTTGAGTATGTGGTTCTCGACCTGGGTGTAGATGAGGAAGACGGCCAGGGTGACTATGCCGGCCACCAGCGAATGGCCCAGCGCGAACAGGACTGTCGGGATTCCGGCCAGGGCGCCGCCGATCATGGGCAGGAAGTCGACCAGCGCCACCCACAGCGCCCACAGGAAGGCGAAGGGGACGCCGAGCAGGAACAGGGTCACGAAGACGACGACCCCGGCCAGCAGCGAGGTCAGGAAGTTCCCCAGCATGTAGCCGGTCACCGACCGGTTGACCTGGCCCGCTATCCGGGTCAGCCGTTCTGCCCTGGCCGGTGCCATCAGGCCGAGCAGGCCGGCCCGCATCTTCGGGCCTTCCAGCAGCAGCAAGAGCACGAGCACGAAGATCGTGAACAGCGCCACGATCAGCGAGAGCGCGCCCTTGCCCAGGGTCAGGGCCGGCTTGGCCAGGCCCTGCCCCAGGTTCACGAGCTTGGGCACGTTCTGGGTCACCCACTGCTGGATGTGGTACTTGCGCACCAGCTGGCCGAGCCAGCCCCGGCCGTGCTCGACCTCGTTCACGTAGGACGGGAGGCCATGGGCCAGGTGGGTGATCCCGTTGGCCAGCGGATAGCCGAACGCCGCCGCCAGGCCGACGAACACCAGCAGGCCCCAGACGATCACCACCGAGACGGCCAGGCCGCGCCGCTTGATCCGCCAGCGCTGGAGGAGAACCACCAGCGGATTGAGCAGCGCGGCGATGAATCCCGCCATGACGACCAGCAGGAAGATTTCCCGCAGCCGGTAGAGCAGTTTGCCGGCCGCGTAGACCGCCACGACCACCGCGACAGTGGCAAGGATGGCCCGCAGCGGGATGCCCTTCGACTCGGCAGCCTCCCAGAGGCGTGCCCGCCGCGTGCTCGGCACCGGTGGCTCGTCAGGCATTCGACAATCATGGCAGTTACGCGCAGGTGCCGGGCCAGCCCTCCGTCCGGGCCGCTACCTCCGGTTCAGCGCGGGGACGGTCCGCGTCAGCTCACTGGCGAGGTCGCGTTCCAGCACCGGCATGTCCTTCAGTGGTGCTTCGGCGATGAGCAGCGCACCCATGTCCTTCGAGGTGCCCGCACTGGCCGAGGCGGCCCGGACCCGCCGCAGGATCGTCTGCCAGTACCCCTTTGGATCCGCGCACGCTGGCATGGGGTACCGCGCCAGGGCCGCCGCGGTCGCGGCGGCCCGCTTCAGGGCGGCGCTGGTGGACGAGGCGTCCAGGGCCGAACTGGCCGCCTGGACTGAGTTCAGTGCCACCACGAGGTTCTCCCCTGCCGGGTGGGCCGGCCCGGACATCCAGTTGCGGTACTGATGCAGGCAGGACGGCGGCGGGGATGCTGTGGTTCCCGCTCCAGAGCCGCAGGCCGCCACGGTGATCCCAGTGGCGGACACGGCCGCGGCCAGGATGGCCCTGCGGAGCATCCGCGGTCTGGCTGCCGCCGCGCGGACCGGTACCGGGCTGCCGGATTCCATCAGCGTCGCCTCCTCCAGCCGCCAGCATCCCACTGTGTGCCCGCGCCGCCATCGATTTGCCGGAGCCGGTCACCGGCGCCCCTTTGATATCAGAACGTAATGACCGGCGCGGGACCCGTCTCGCCCCGCGCGGCGTCGCAGCGGTGTGAACAGATCCCGGTTAACCGGTGGGCCCGGCGCGTCGCCGTCAGCGCAAGGTGGCCAGCGGCGTGCCGTAACCCTCAGCGGGCAGCGGTCACTTCCGCCAGGCTCACTTCCTGGGCGGACCGCCGCGCGAGGCGACTCGGCCACCACATCATCCGGCCGATGTCCAGTGTGAGCGCGGTGACGAGCACCGACCTAACGATGATGGTGTCGATGAGCACTCCGATCGCGACCGTGAACCCGATCTCGGTGAGAACCACCAGCGGCAGCGTGCCCAGCGTGGCGAACGTGCCGGCGAGTATCAGGCCGGCCGAGGTGATGACGCCGCCGGTCGCGCCCAGGCCGGTGATCGCGCCGAATCTGGTGCCGGACCGCTTGCTCTCCTCGCGCACCCTGGTCATCAGGAAGATGTTGTAGTCGATGCCCAGGGCGACCAGGAACACGAACGCGAACAGCGGCATCGCGGTATCCGCTCCCGCGAACCCGAAAATATGGCGGAACGCGAGCGCCGACAGGCCGAGCGCCGCCCCGAACGAGAGCACCACCGTGCCGATGAGCAGGAACGCCGCGACCACCGAGCGCAGCAGCAGCCCGAGGATGATCAGCACCATCAGCAGCACCAGCGGGATGATCAGGTTCCGGTCCCGGTTGGCGTAGTGCTCCACGTCGGCGGTGATGGCGGTGCGGCCGCCGACCTTCGCGTTCGCGCCGGGTACCGCGTGGACGGCCGCCCGGACCCGGTTCACGGTCGCGTAGGCGGCCGGGCTGTCCGGCTTGCTGGCCAGCGTGCCCTGCAGATAGACCAGGCCGTCCTTGACCACTGGCGGGGTCACAGCGGCGATGCCGCTGGTGCCGGCGAGCGCGGCCCGCAACCGGGGGGCCGCAGCCGCGTTGCCGATGACCGCGACCGGCTCACCAGCCCCGGCGGGGAAGTGCCGCGCGACCACCTGCTCGGCGGCGACCGAGGCGGGGGTGCCGCGAAACGACTGGGCGGTGGTGAGCGGCCCCACCTTGAAGCCGACCAGGCCTGCCCACGCGCCGGCCAGCAGGACGGCGGTGACCACCCAGACCACCCTGGGCCGGATGGCCAGGCCCCGGCCGATGCGTGCCCACGTCCCCCGGCTGCCCGGCTCGTCCGAGCCGAGCCGGGGCCGCTGTGGCCAGAAGATCCACCGGCCGACGATCACCAGCAGCGCCGGCAGCAGCGTGATCATGGCGAGCAGGCCGACCGCGATGCCGATCGCCGCCACCGGGCCGAGCCCGGAGATGTCCGCGGAGTCGGCGACGAGCAGGCACAGCATGGCGGCGATGACGGTCGCCGCACTGGCGATGATGGCCGGCCCGGCCCGGCGCAGGGCGCTCGCCATCGCCTCGTGCCGGTCGGAGTGGCGGCGCAACTCCTCGCGGTACCGGGCGATGAGCAGCAGTGCGTAGTCGGTGCTCGCGCCCAGCACCAGCACCACCAGGATCCCGCCGCTCTGCCCGTTCACGACCAGCCCCTGTTTGGTCAGCAGGTAGATGACGGCCTCGGCCGCGGCCAGGGAGACCCCGGCCGAGATGATCGGCAGCAGCCAGAGCACCGGGCTGCGGTAGGTGATCAGCAGCAGGACGATGATCACCGCCAGGGTGGTGTACAGCAGGGTGGTGTCGATGCCCTTGAAGATCTTCACCTGGTCGGCGGCGCTGGCGGCCGGCCCGGCGATGTGGACGGTGAGCCCGGGGTCACCGCGGGACGCGGTGGCCTGCAGGTTGCTGATGAACGCCCCGATGTTGGCGCTGAAACCGAGACTGGACCCGACGATCGTCTGGATGGCCTGGTGATCGGCGGACGGGATCGGGCCGGTGACCCGGCCGCTCACGGCGGGCAGGGCCGCGAACCGGCGCGCGTCCGCGGCGGCCTTGCGCAGATCGGCGGGGGTGAGCCCGGACGGCCGGGTGTAGACGACGACCGCTGGGTTCAGGTTCTTGACCACGAACCTGGACTGCAGGCTGAGTTCCTGCGTGGATTCCGCGCTGGCCGGAAGGTAGGCCGCGGCGTCATTCTTCTCGGCGCCCATCAGCTTGCCTGCCAGCGGTCCGGTGAGGGCGACCACGATCACCCAGAACGCGAGCACTGCGTACTTGGACCGGCGCCCGCAGGGCAGCGCGGCGATCCGGCTTGCTCTGCGCTGTCCTGCGCCGGGCTGCGGACTCCTGCCTTCGGCGGTCACGCGATCCTCCCCCGGGTGAGCGGATATATGGCTGTGCCGGTGCGTGGAGCGCCGAATGCGATGTATCGCGAGTGGCCCCCGCAAATGTCAAGTTATATCGCGAGTTGCCGGCGCTGATACTGCTGCGCGCTGGCGGTTCCCCTGTTACGCCTGGCCGAAGCGCCGGGCACTCGGATAGCGCTGGCCCCCATCCACCACAATGTTTGCCCCTGTGATCCACGATGCCCGCTGGGACAGCAAGAAGGCAACGACATCGGCAACTTCCTCCGGGCGCCCGAGCCGGCCGAGCGGGAACTGGGTCTGTTCGAAGGTCGCGAAGTCGGCAGGGTAGTCGCGCTGGAATCGCTCCCACGAGCCGCCGGCGAACATGATTGAGCCGGGGCTCACGGCGTTCACCCTGATATTGGCGGGCGCGAGCTCGGCGGCGGCGGTCGCGGCCAGATGGATTTCGGCCGCCTTGGCGACCGCGTAGGTGGTCCGGGGGGCAGGGCGCATGCCGGTGATCGACGAGATGATCACCACCGAGCCGCCGCCGGCGGTGCGCATGTGTGGCAGCCCGGCCCTGATCAGCTCGGCGGCGTGCCCGGCGTTCAGCGCGAATGTGGCAGCGAAATCGCCGGGCCCGGAGGTGACGAGATTGCCGCCGACGGTGCCGCCGGCGTTCGCGACCAGGTGGTCCAGCCCGCCGAGGGCTTCTGCGATGTCGTTGACCGCGCGGTTCAGCGCATCGGTGTCGGTGACGTCAGCCACGGCGGTGGCGACCGGCACCCCGTGCTGGTCCAGCTGGTCGGTGGCGGCGGCGAGGCCGTCGGCATTGCGGGCGACAAGCCCGACCGACGCCCCCTCGGCGGCGAGGGCGCTGGCCACCGCGAGGCCGATGCCGCGGCTGCCGCCGGTGATCAGCGCGCGGGCGCCGCGCAGGCCAAGGTCCATGGCGAGCACGCTACAGTGGCGGATTCCCATGCGGCCGATCAGGGGAGGTGCTCCGGCCGTGCCTGACCCCTCCAGCGGGGCGGATTCCCCCGAGCGCTGGCGCCAGGTGCGCGGCTTTCTCCACCAGCACCGCCACGAACTGTGCCAGCTGGCCGCCCGGCTGTACCCGGACGTGCCGCGGGTGGCCTCCACCGCGCTCCTGTGCCGCGGACGGTGGCTTCCGGATCAGCCGCTGAACCTGGATGACCTGCGGCTCGGCTGGGCCGGGCAGCCACCGGCACCCCTCGCGGACGGGACCGGGCCGGCGTCGGCACATGTCCGGCCCCGGCTGGCGGCCGGTGGCCGCCATCGTGGCTATGCGGACGCGATCGCTGCGCTGGACGCACCGGCCCTGTTCGGCAACCGCGCCTGCTACCGGCTGCTGGATGCCGGCCTGGCCGGCTCGCCGGAACTCACGTTCGGCCGCGGCTGGTACTTCGATGGGGTGAACCTCGGCCATGCGGTCGCGCATGAGCTGGCCGCCGCCTGGCAGGACTCGTCGGGCGCGATCGCCCTGGCGGACCTGCCGCTGCGCGCCCTCGTCGGTGACCCGTGCCTGCTGCGGCAGCGCTGCGCCATCTCGGCCGTCACCACCCTGACGCTGCGACGGCCGCCCCGCGGCCAGGCCACGTTCGTGCTGCACTGGCGCGACCCAGTCAAGGTGAACAACGGTGGCGGCCTGTACCAGGTCATGCCGGTGGGGATATTCCAGCCTGTCGCGGGAACCCCGGCCGCGGAGAAGAACGACCTGAGCCTGTGGCGGTGCATGACGCGGGAGTTCAGCGAGGAGTTCCTCGGCACGACCGAGGACTACGACACTCAGGACGGGCTGCTCGACTACGGCGGCTGGCCGTTTTACCGCCGGCTGACCAGCGCACGCGAGGCGGGCGCGCTCAGCGTCTGGTGCCTGGGAGTGGGCGTGGACCCGCTGACGCTCGCCACCGACATCCTGACCGTGGCCGTCTTCGACAGCGACCTCTACGATGCGGTCTTCGACGGGCTGGTCGAACTGAACGCCGAGGGCAGGGTGGTCTCCGTGGACGGATCGGCAGCGATCCCGTTCACGGCGGCTACCGTGGGCCGGTTCAGCGGCGGGAGCGAGCCGACGCAGGCGGCCGGGGCTGCCTTGCTGCGGCTCGCCTGGCAGCACCAGGGTCTCCTGCTCGGCTGAGTGCGCCCGGCCGCGGCGCCGGCTGCTGGCTGGTGCGGTCCCTCCGTACGGGGATGCTGGTGGTATGACCGGTCATGATGGTGATGGGGGCGATGCCCAGGACCTGGTCCTGGCAGCGCTGGCGGCAGGGGTTACCGATCCCCGGGTGCTTGACGCGATCACGGCCGTCCCGCGGGCTGCCTTCGTCCCTGCCGCATACCTGGCGGCCGCCGATGAGGACCGGCCGCTGCCCATCCCGCATGACCAGGTAACCACCCAGCCATCGCTGTCGGCGATCATGATCGCCGCGCTCCGGCTCGGCGGCGGCGAACAGGTGCTGGAGATCGGCAGCGGCTATGGGTACCAGACGGCCCTGCTGGCCCGGCTCGCGGCGCACGTCGTCAGTGTCGAAATCTGGCCTGACCTGGCTGACCGGGCCCGGCGCAACCTTGCGGCCCGTGGCATCACCAATGTGCTGGTCGTGGCAGGAGATGGGACCCAGGGATACCCGGATGGCGCGCCCTATGACGCCGTGCTGGTCTCGGCGGCATTCCCTAAGGTTCCGCCTCCGCTGGTCAGCCAGCTCCGCCCCCGTGGCCGGCTGGTCCAGCCCATGGGGCCGGGCGGGCGGGAGGAAGTCATGTTGTTCGTGCGGGGCGAATCGGGCCTGAACAGGGGCACGCCCCTCACCCAGGCCAGCTTTGTCCCGCTCTATGGCAGGCATGGCTACCAGCAGCCACCCTGACATCCATCCCGGCGGCGCAAGCTCACCCACGGCACACGGTCACCCACACGGCACGGTCACCTGCACCGCACGGTCACCTGCACAGCACGGTCACCTGCACAGCACGGTCACCTGGTCC
>DPMS01000101.1 GCA_003541285.1 Actinomycetota bacterium | reverse complement strand
AGTTTTCAGGCGTCGGCGACAGACGGCGAGCGTGGCCTGCATATTTATACCGGCCATCCTGCACTGGGAATACTCGCACATGCCGCTTACGAGGTCGATCTAGCCGGACACTTGTGGCCCGATGACGTCGTGTGGGCCATCCTCGATGCTGCGGTGCGCGGCCCGTCCGGCGGTAACCGGCAGGCATGGGGCTGGGTCATCGTCACCGACCTGGCGATCAAGCAGCAGGTGGCCGAGTGGTACCGGGAGGGCTGGTCCCGGGCGTACGGCCATCGGCGGGAGCAGATCCTGGCTGCGCCGCCCGGACCTGCTGGGCTCAGCCGGCGGTCATTCCTGGCTGCCGAGCACCTGGCGCAGCACATCGAGGAGGCGCCGGTGTGGATCTTCCCGGTGCTGCGTAATGCGGCCGGTGCCAGCAATCCCCGGCTGGGTGCCTCGATCTACGGGGCGGTGCAGCAACTGATCCTCGCTGCCCGGGCTTTTGGCGTCGGGACCACCTTGACGACGTTGTACGCCGGGCACGAAGAGGAGCTCCGGGAATTGCTCGGGCTGCCCGATGACGCGCTGAGCATGGGATTGCTCCCGCTGGGCTATCCCGCGCAGGGCCGCTGGGCGCAGCCGAAACGCCGGCCCTTGGAAGAAGTCGTGCACTGGAACCGGTGGGGAGCCACCCGCCACCGCAGCTGACCGTCGTCTGCGGCTGTGCCGTGCTCTGCCGTCTACCCACGGCGTACGCGGCAGCGATGCGTAGCCAGACCCAGAACCTCTACCTGGGCGCGAACCTGACCCCGCTGTTCACCCCGGGGGTTGACTTCGCGACGGCCGCAGCCGCCGTGCTCAGCCACGTCAAGCAGGTCGACTTCCCAGCCCGCGCGGCGAAGATCGCCGACGAGGTCGCGGCTCACCACCCGGACCTGATCGGCTTGCAGGAGGTCGCGCTGTGGCAGGTCGGCCCCGACTGCCAGCACCTAGGCACGTATGTCGACTACCAGCAGACCCTGCTCGGCGCGCTGGCCAAGGACGGGTTGTCTTACCGGGTCGTTTCCTCCGACCTCAACTTCCACCTCGCCGTGCCGCTCAGCGGGGTCGCGCCTGGCATTGGGTGCGCCGCGTTCGCCGACCACGACGTGATCCTCGCCCGTGGCGACCTGCCGGTGTCCCAGCTGAAGCTGTCCAATCCGCAGTCGGCCGAGTTTGGCTCCTATCCGCCGCTGGTGCAGGGGGTGCCGAACGAGATGCCGGTGACCGTGAACGTGCCCGGTCTGGGGCCGCTGACGGTGAGCATTGACCGGGGCTGGGCCTCCGTCGACGTCAAGGTGCGTGGGAAGAGCTTCCGGTTCGTTGACTCCCACCTCGAGGCGTACGGACCGGCCGGCAATCCTGCCCTGTTCCGGAACATTCAGGCGGCCCTGCTGGTGCAGCATGTGATCGCCCCGTCGAAGCTGCCCGTGATCGCGGTCGGTGACTACAACTCCAACGCCGCTCCGGTCCCCGACCTGACAGGGGCCTACGGCATCCTGACCGGCGCCGGCCTGACCGATGCCTGGCCGCTGGCCCGCCACGGCAACGACCCCGGCTACACCTCCGGCCAGACCGATGACCTGAACAACATCCCGTCCCAGATCGACCACCGGATCGATCTCGTACTGTTCACCAGCGGGCCAATCCACGCCGTCCCCGGCAGCGGCGTCACGGTCGGCAACGCACCCCCCACCGCCACCGTCGACCAGGCACACGCTGTGATGGCGTTCTCCGCCGCCACCGGTCAGTGGCTGTGGCCGTCCGACCACGCCGGAGTCGTCGTCACACTGCACCTCGCCAAGCCGTAGGTGGCCCTTTGCCGCTGAGCGCTCTCCTCGCGCAGGCCGACCTGGGGCCGGCTGATGCCGGACTTAGCTGAGGACGGCGTTCTCGTACTCCGGGCGGGCCGCGGTACCGGGATCGAACAGATCCCAGGTCCGCAGCCAGCGGTGGGTCTGCTCGAACATCTCGCGGGTGTATGGCTCGGACACGATCCGCTCGCCCGGACCGAACCGCCGGACATCCACGATGCGCTGGATGTCTTCTGGCATCTCGCGCGACCAGTAGTGCTTGTACCGGCCGGGTTCGAGGTCGATGTCCCGCTGCGCGCGCCGCAGCCCCGCGAAGTACTTCTCCACGTCGTCAGCGCTGGTCTCCTCGTTCACGAGGAAACCCATCATGAACGTGGTATCTACGAGCTTTCGGAATCCCTGCTGTTCGAGCAGGTAGTACTGGGCGCCGAAGACGTTCGCCGCCGGTACCTTGCGCCCGAGCATCAGCCGTACCCGGTCATACGGCAGCCCGACGAAGCTCAATTCGATCTTCGACCGTTCCAGGTACTGCTCCAGTCCCTGGATGGCCGAGTAGTGGCTGCCGGAGTGATAGCCGACTCCTACCGCCACGCCCGCCAGGTCTTCGGGCCGGTGGTAGTCAGACTCCGGGGCTACGAAGATCCCGGACGGGCAGACGGAGTACGCCTTCCCCCACATCCTGCCGCCGCGGACAGTGGACGCGGCGTTGACCGCCCAGTGGCAGGCAGCGGAGATGTCGCAGGCACGCCCTTTCTGCATATCCTCGAAGGCACCGCTGGTGAACTCGGTGGGCATCTCATTCGCGGTCCTGACCGATGACGTCGTGATCGACGCGCCAGCGAGACCCTGCGCCTCGAACTCGTAGTCAAGACCTGCCTCGCGGAAGTACCCGTGTTCCTCGGCCACCCATTCCTGGAGCCGCACATGTGGCTGGATAAGGAAGCTCATCGAGTCCCCACTTCCACGCGCGGTGCCGCACCTTTGCGGCGCCCTTGCCCTTCCTTCCCGTCACCGTACGGCCCCACTTCCATGGGGACAAGCCAGCGTGTTCAATAGTGGAATCGAATCCCCAGCTGTCGCTTTCGTCGTCAACAGCACCCGGGTCCGTGACCTGAGCGGATTCCGCAGGCGATGCCAGCGGGCCGCGGCCGCCCGCGGCTGGGAGCCGTTCTTCCTGGAGACGACCCTGGCCGATCGTGGGCTGGGGCTGACGCGTGACGCGGTCAGGGCAAGAGCCCGGCTGGTCTTCTCCGCTGGCGGTGACGGCACGGTCAGGGCCTGTGCGCAAGCCCTCGCGGGCACGGGTGTCCCGCTTGCGATCCTGCCTATGGGGACCGCCAACCTGGCCGCCCGGGCACTGGGCGTGCCGTCCCGCCTCGGGGCCGCGCTCGCCACCGGTTTCGGCGGGGAGGAGCGCCGGATCGACCTGGCGGTCGCCGACGGGATGCCCTTCGCCGCCATGGCTGGCATCGGCCTGGATGCTGCGGTCGTCGACGCGACGCCGCCAGCCTGCAAGGCGGGGCTCGGCTGGCTCGCCTACGCGGGGACCGGGGCGGCGCGCCTGCGCGGCCGGCCCAGCTGGTTCACGGTGCGCCTCGACGGTGGCGAGCCGCTGACCATGCGCGCCCGGTCGGTGGTGGCCGGTAACGCCGGGCTGGTGCCGGGCGGGTTTACCCTGCTACCGGAGGCCCGGCTGGACGACGGCGTGCTCGACGTGGCGATCCTCGCGCCCGCGGACCTTCTCGGCTGGATCCGGGTGGCGTACCGGGTGACGACCGGCAGCCGCTACGACGACCGGCATCTCACCAGGCACCGGGCGCGCCTGATCGAGATCACTGCCGACACGGAACTGCCGCGCGAGGTCGACGGCGAGGTGATCACCCCGGGCAGTTCCCTCACCATCTCGCTGAACCAGAGTTCGCTGACGGTACGCGTCCCGTCATCTTCGCCTGTGCGCCGAGCGCCGGACCCAGTGCGTGGCGAGCGCAGCAGACACGACCAGGACAACAGCAAAGATCAGGCCGCTCACCAGGTAGGTGGCTAGCCGGGCCAGCAGAAGCACGGCCAGGATGACGCAGATCGCTAGGAAGACGGCCCCGACCACTCTGATACGCATACCGGGCCTCCTGATGCGCTACCGGCGGTGTCATGAACCGGTCAGGCGCCAGGTACCGCCAACCTCGCCCCCGACAAGTCCAGGGTAGGCAGCCCGGCCAGCGCCTGGGCAGAGTCGATCGGCCCGAAGTCCGGCCTGGCCAGCCCGGGAAAGACCCTTCTGCCCAACGAATGCGGATGGTCCGGGTCGCGGCCGTACAGTATGTCCATGACGGGCGAGGTGTCACCGCTGGGCCGCGGTGACGAGGTGGCCCCACCTGGTGATCTGCGGGCCTCACACGAAGACCGGGATCGGGTGGTCGAGCTTCTCCGGGTGGCGGCTGGTGACGGCCGGCTGACCGCGGAAGAACTCGACGAGCGGCTGGAGGCCGCCCTGACCGCGCGTACCTACGGCGAGCTTGCGGTGCTCATCAGGGACCTGCCCGCGGCGCCAGGTTTCGCCCCTCCCACCCAGGTTTCCGGGCCGAAAGACCTGGTGCGCATCGACTGCCGCAGCGGCAGCGCGAAACGAGATGGCCGCTGGGTCGTCCCGCAGCGGATGGAGGTACAGGTGACAAGCGGCAGCGTGACGCTGGACTTCACCGAGGCGGTGATCGTCCAGCCTGCCCTCCATATCGACGCTGAGGTGCGCAGCGGCGGGCTGACGCTGGTGACCAAGCCTGGCGTCGTGGTCGACGCCGATGAGGTGGCGATCCGCAGCGGCAGCGTGAAGATCCGGGCGCCATGGGGCTCGCAGGTACCTGTCATCCTGCGCATCCAGGTGTCGGGCAAGGTGGGCAGCGGCTCCATCACCGCCCGCCCGCCGCGCCGGACCTTCTGGCAGTGGCTGCGGCGCCGTCCCCGGCCGTACGCGATCGCCGCCCGCTGATCCGCCCGCGCCGGCACCCTCAGGTGCCGGTGATCTCAGCCATCCGGTGCCGGACGATGTCACGCACGACCTCGTCCGGCAGTGGCGTGGCGGCGGTGAACCGGATGGTTCCCTTGGACGACTCGAAGCCGGTGATCTGGTCCCGCACCGCGTCGACGACCCGTGAACTGAACGGGAAGATACTCAGGTGGTGCTTCGCCGCAAGGAAAGCAAGCAACGGCTTGTTGCGGTACTTGAGCGTGGCCATCCCATAGCTCGTGCCCTGCTCGGCCTCGGGCACCAGGGGTCCATCGCCAGGTTCCGGATGTGCTCGAATGCGGCACGCGCAGGCGCATCGAGGCCACCGAAGTACTCGTCGACCGCTGACATACGCCAGACGATACGCACGGACGCGTCCTGGGTACGCGCTCCCCCGCCGGGCACCGGCTCATTCCACTCAGTTCTTCGCCGGAACCGCGGCCAGTTCGGCGACTGCCTTGCCGACCCGGCGGGGCGCCGCTGCCGGTTCGCAGCTGGGCTGCCCCTCATCTGGCAGCCTCGCCGGGAGGATGGCCGAGGGCGGCGTTACCGGCCATCTGGCATTATTGATATTTGTCGAACTATAAGCGGGCTGTTGTACAGTCAGGCCGAGGACCGGCTGGGCGGTAGGCGCGGAACCTGACGGAGGTGGTTCGCTGTGCTCCGGGCCGTCGAAGGACTCATCGCCGAACTGCGCGAGGTCGGGATACCGGTCCGGGTCAGCGAGGGCATTGACGCTGCGGCCGCACTGCGCCACCTCGACCTGGGCCAGCGTGAGGAGGTGAAGGCCTCCCTGCGCGCCTGCCTGGTGAAGGACGCACAGCACCTTGGGGCGTTCGACACCATCTTTGACCTGTACTTCGCCCCGCCCGGAACGGGTGGCCCGAGCGGCGATGACTTCCAGCCCCCGCGGGCTGCGGGTGATGGCAATGGCGGCCAGGGGCAGGGGGACGGAGCAGGCG
>DPMS01000230.1 GCA_003541285.1 Actinomycetota bacterium | reverse complement strand
TCATGGACGGCAACGGGCGCTGGGCCAAGCAGCGCGGGCTGCCCAGGACCGAGGGCCACAAGCGGGGGGAGTACTCGCTCTTCGACGTGATCATGGGCGCGATCGAGCTGGGCATCCCCTACCTGTCCGCCTACGCGTTCTCCACCGAGAACTGGCGCCGCTCGCCCGACGAAGTCCGTTTTCTCATGGGGTTCAACCGCGACGTCATCCGGCGCCGGCGCGACCAGCTGCATGAGATGGGAGTCCGTGTCCGCTGGGCGGGACGCCGCCCCCGGCTGTGGCGCAGTGTGATCGCAGAACTTGAGGACGCAGAACGCCTGACGGCCGGTAACTCGGTCCTCACTCTCCAGTTCTGCGTGAATTACGGCGGACGGGCCGAGATCGTTGATGCTGCCGCCGCGCTCGCCGCGGACGTGGCCGCCGGGCGGCTGCGTGCCGACAAGATCGATGAGAAAGTGTTCGCCCGCTATCTGGATGAACCCACAGTCCCGGATGTAGATCTTTTTGTCCGGTCATCCGGGGAGCAGCGTATTTCCAACTTCCTGCTCTGGCAATCGGCTTATGCCGAGCTTGTCTTCCTGGACACGCTCTTTCCCGATTTCGACCGGCGGCATTTGTGGCACGCGTGTGAGATCTATGCCAGCCGGGACCGCCGCTACGGGGGCGCCGAGCCGAACCCGCTGCCCGCGTTACCGGCCGGCCTGGATCGCGGCGATCGCGAGGATGCAGGCGACCGTAGCTACGCGCAGTAGCCGGCCACGGGCAGTCAGGGCGGGCCAGGACAGGTAGCCGAGCCAGCCCAGGACCAGCGCGACCAGTGCCAGGGCCGTGGCGCCGATCCAACCGGGCACGGCAAAACCCGTTATCAGCAGGGCAAGCATGACCAGCGGTGGCAGCCAGCGCGGCAGCTGGTGCAAGAACACCAGCGGCGTGGCGCTGGACCGCTCCATCACCGAGCGGGTGCTGCCGGCGCCCGCCGTATAGAGGCTGTCACCGGCTGGCAGGGGCCTGCCTGCCTGGGACTGCGGCTTGCCGCCACGGGGCGCGGACCCGCCAGTGCGCGGCTGCGGCCCACCCGCCCGGGACAGGTTCCCGCGGGGACGCTGCCCGCCGGCCGGTGGCCGCCGGCGCCCTGGCGTGGTCATTCGGCTGTCCTTACTCATCGGCCCCGATGACCTTTCTCTCATGCCGTCACATTTCCCGCCAAACATACGCCCCACTGTCACGTCCACCCGCATTGGTGCGCATGTTCTCCGGATATTGCGGGAACAGGGACTTGTCAGGGGGCTTCTCACACTCGTGGCGAGTGTGCCGTCATCGCATGCGGGGGAATGCAGATGCGACGCGTAGCCACGCTCATCGTGGCCATCGGACTTACTGTAACCGGAATCGGGACCAGCGCCGCACTAGGGCATGCTGGGCCCGCGCGGCCAGCAGCGACTGCGCGGCTGACCGGGCTGGCGCTGCGGGCCGGCCCGGGCGTGACCGTGCCAGCCAAGGTCGTTCGTTTCGAGGGGTATGTGATCGATGTACCGGCGAGCTGGCCTGTCTACCGGCTCGACCGTGATCATGCCCGCTGCGTCAGGTACGACCAGCACGCCGTCTATCTCGGCCGGCCCGGAAGCGACCAGCAGTGCCCGGCCCACCTGGTCGGGCGGGTCGAAACCATCAGCCTGGCCCCGGGCGCCTCAGGTGGGCCGGGCATCCCGGCCTCGCCCCAGCCGCCCGGCCCGCAGTGGCAGGCGGCGGCGTCCGGGCTGTCCCTGGGCCAGCTTCAGGCGGGCGGGGTGGTGCTGCAGGACCCGCAGGACCATCAGTTCTGGGGTTCGTTCTCTCACCAGGGGCTGACGATCTCCGCGACCTACGGCACCGACGCCGGACTGGTCGGCCAGATCATCCGCACCCTGCGCTGGTCCGGAGCGGCCCCGCAGGCCGGCCCGGGTCAGGCCGGCCCGGGAAGCGCGGGCGGCCAGCCAGCGCCGGCAGGGCACCCGGCGGCGGCCAGCCGGGCTCACGCGGCCCCGGCTGTCCTGACCCGGGCCGCGAGGCGGAACCGGCCAGCCCTGCCCGGGGCCGGGTCCCGCCGCCATTTCGGGCGCGGCATCCAGCATGGCTTCGATGTCTGCGCGACCCCATCAGTGGCGACGATGCGGAAGTGGCGCCAGGTGTTCTCGGCCATCGCCATCTACATCGGGGGGCCCGAGGCGGCCTGCGGCCTTGGCAACCTGTCGGCAAGCTGGGTGCGGACGGTCACCGGCATGGGCTGGTCGCTGATCCCGACCTACGTCGGGCGGCAGGCGCCGTGCACCAGGTTCTCGGTGCGGATCCGCAAGGGCCATGCCCACGTGGAGGGCATGGCCGCGGCCAGGGACGCGATCGCGCTGGCAGCCTCGCTGGGCATCGGCCGCGGCGCCCCGATCTACGACGACATGGAGTTCTACAACGACCGCAATGGCGTCTGCCGCCGTCAGGTGCTCTCCTTCCTCAACAGCTGGACACGGGAACTGCACCGGCGCGGCTACGTGTCCGGGGTCTACTCCAGCGCCGACGCGGGAGTGAAGAACCTGGGCCAGTCAGCCAGTGTCTACCAGTGGCGGCTGGCCAAGCCCGATTCGGTCTGGTTCGGGCTCTGGGACGGGCATGCCAACCTGAGGGGAATGCCCTACCTGCTGCCGTCCTGGTGGTCTCGCGGCCACCGCATCAAGCAGTACATGGGCAGTCACCGGCGCCGGATCGGTGGCGTCACCCTCGACATCGATTCCGACATGGTGCGGGGCGCGGTGTACCGGTAAGGCCAGTGCCGGGGGGCCGCCNNGGCCGGGCCTCCCGGGGCCGCTGGGCCCGGCCCGGCCGGGGACCGCCGCGCCCGGCTGTCCTGCACAAGCCCACCCCGGATCGGGGCTAAGCTTGGCGGACGCACCCCTTCTACGGGGCTCATCCACGCCCGCCGACCGCCAGCCGGATGGAGTTTCCCATGGCCCGTCGCAGTGACCACATGGACACGATCGTCAGCCTCTGCAAGCGCCGCGGCTTCGTCTACCCCTCCAGCGAGATCTACGGGGGCCTGCGCGCTTCCTGGGACTACGGCCCGCTCGGCGTGGAGATGAAGAACAACGTCAAGCGGCAGTGGTGGAAGGCGATGGTCACCGAGCGCGATGACATCGTCGGCCTGGACTCCAGCGTCATCCTCGCCCGCGAGGTGTGGGAGGCCAGCGGCCACGTCACCGAGTTCGTCGACCCGCTGACCGAGTGCCAGTCCTGCCACAAGCGGTTCCGCGCCGATCACCTGACCGAGGCCTACCAGGAGCGGCACGGCCACCCGCCGGAGCATGGGCTCGCCGATGTCGCCTGCCCGAACTGCGGCACCCGGGGTGCGTTCACCGAGCCGCGCATGTTCAACGGGCTGCTGCGGACGTTCCTGGGTGCCACCGAGGACGAGTCGGGCCTGGCCTACCTGCGGCCGGAGACGGCGCAGGGCATCTTCATCAACTACCGCAACGTCCTGCAGACCTCCCGCAAGAAGATCCCGTTCGGGATCGGCCAGATCGGCAAGTCGTTCCGCAACGAGATCACGCCNNCGCGAGTTCGAGCAGATGGAGATGGAGTTCTTCGTCAAGCCCGGGACCGACGAGGAGTGGCACGAGCACTGGATCGCGGCGAGGTTCGGCTGGTACGTGGACCTCGGTGTGCGCAAGGAGAACCTGCGCCTGTACGAGCACCCGGCGGAGGCGCGCTCCCACTACTCCAAGCGGACCGTGGACGTCGAGTACCGCTACGGCTTCCCGGGCACCGAATGGGGCGAACTGGAAGGCATCGCCAACCGCACCGACTTCGACCTGAGCACCCACGCGCGTGTCTCCGGCCAGGACATGTCGTACCTGGACCAGGACTCCGGCGAACGGTACGTCCCGTACGTGATCGAGCCGGCGGCCGGGGTGGACAGGTCCATGCTGGTGTTCCTCATGGACGCCTACGCCGAGGACGAGGCGCCGGACGCCAAGGGCAGCATGGAGAAGCGGACCGTGCTCCGGCTTGATCACCGGATCGCGCCGGTGAAGGCCGCGGTGCTGCCACTGTCGCGCAACGCGGATCTGTCACCGAAGGCCCGTGACCTGGCCGCGCAACTACGCAAGCGGTGGAACATCGACTTCGACGACGCGAGCGCGATCGGCCGCCGCTACCGGCGCCAGGACGAGATCGGCACGCCCTACTGCGTCACCGTCGACTTCGACACCCTGACCGACCAGGCGGTGACGGTCCGGGAACGGGACTCGATGCAGCAGGTCAGGATCGGCATCGACAACCTGGAGTCCTACCTTTCCGAACGCCTCGCGGGCTGCTGACCGCCGCCTCACCCCGGCTGGCCGGTGGCGAGCAGGGCATCGGTGACTGCTGCCAGGGATCCCTCGCCGGCTGCCGCGGGAGTCCTTGGGAGGCGGGTGAAGATCTGGGCTGCTGAGCGGTGGAAGCCGTCCGGGAGGCTGGCGGCGGCCATGGTGGCGGCGATCTCCTCCATCTCCGCTGCCCAGCGCCAGCCTTTGCCGGCCGCTGAGCTGGCCGCGGCCTCGGAGCGGGCGGGCAGGGCCGGCTGGGACTGCTGCCACTCGGCGAGCAGGGCCGCCTCGACATCTTCGGCGCGCGCGAGCGCGCGGATGGCCAGCAGCAGCGCGGCCGTGCCCTTGGTCCAGGCGGCATAGGCCATCTTGAGGGCGGAGGCCTGGCCGGGCCGGTCGCTGATCACCCGGGCGTCCAGCGCCGTGCCGGCGAACAAGCCCGCGATCTCCCCGGCCCGCGGGCCTGACAGGTACAGGCGGGTCTCCCCGGCACTGATGGGTGGCGGGCCGATGATGCCGCCATCCACGTAGCCGGCGCCGCTGGCTTCCACGATCCGGGCAACCTCGCGCGCCGTGGCCGGCGAGACAGCGTTGGCGTCGACATAAACCCCGGAGAACCGGTGGGCCGGCCCAGCGGGCCGGGGCCCGCCGGGCACCGGCTGATCCGGCCCCGGCGTTCCGGTCACCGAACGCGCGACGGCGAGCGCAGCCTGCGGCGGGCAGATCGACAGGATCACACCGGCCTGACCGGCCAGTCCGGCGACGGTGCCGGCATCGCGCAGCCCGGTGGCCGCTGCCCGGCCGGCGCTGGCCCGGCTGCGGCCGTCCGACGCCCACAGCACCCCGAAGCCTTGCCGCGTGAGGCAAGCGCCAACGGCGGAACCCATCTCACCCGGGTGGAGCAACCCGATCGTCACCTTGCGCACATGTCCTCCCGGCGTAGCTGACCACTGCCTGATGGCCATTGTCCGCGCCGGGGTGGTGTGAGCTACCAGACCGGCCAGGAGAGCGGGCCGGGGTGTGGTGCCCCGGGAAGCGGGGTGAACCCTTTCGGGGTCAGGACACCGAACTCAACGCCGTAACCGGCCGCATTGATGCTGCGTGGCTCCCGGGTTGGCACTCCTGGTTTGTGGGCCAGCACGATCAGCGTGCTGCCCGAGGAACTGGTCCACAGCACGTCCTGGACCTGGCCCGGATACAGCCCCGGGAGCCGCCACCGGCCCAGGACAGCCACTGCTTTCCCGGTGGCTGCGGAGAACTCTGTGAACGCCAGTTCGCTGGACAGCGGGTGCTTGGTCGCCGACACGGTGGCGGCGACGATCCTGGCGCCGTCGGGAGTAATGATGGCGCTGAAGCCGAAGATGACGTTGCTGATCTTTCCATGCACGTAATGCCAGGTCGCCCCGTCGCCCGGCCACTGCAGGACAAGCCTGCTGGCCGCCCGGAGGCTGCCGCCCGGCGTGGCGGTGTCCAGCAGCCGCAGGTCGATGTTGTTCCCCGCCACCCATTGCTGGAACGCGAGCGTCCGCCCGTCCGCGGTCCAGGACAGCACCTCACCGTTGCCGCCGGCGTTGTTGGTGATCGGCCCGCCCCCCGGCCAGGTCCACCCCCGCTCCGATCCGGTAGCCAGGGTGAAGATCTGGATCTCCGGTCCCGGCCCGCCACCGTTGCCGCCGCGCAGCGCCACCGCGAGCTTGCTGCTATCGGGGGAGAGCGCGGCGTCCGAGATTTCCGCGTTCGCTGGTTCGTGCGGGGTCAGCAGCGGTGTCAGGCGGGGGGTGCGCCCATCTGGGCCGATGTGAAGCAGGAAGAACTTGGGCGGTCCGGTCCCCACGAACGTGCCTCGCTGCCTGTGCGTGACCTCCCATTGCCCCGCCACGAGGAGAAACGTGTGGTTGTCACCGGCCGGCCGCACTAGTTCGAACGTGCGGTAGGGGCGGGGTGGGGTGACCGTGCCGAGCACCGCGCCGGTGGCAGTTGCCCGGATCACGGCGGACTGCGGCTGGACGACGCTGGGATTGTGGATCTTGCCCTCCAGGGCGATGTAGAAAGGCGGGACGCCGGCGAAAGGGCCTCGCTGGCCGCCAGTGGGCCCGGCCCGGGGCTTGGGGGCGTGGATGGCGCCGGCGACGGCCAGCGAGCCGGCCACCACGGCGGCCACGGCGGCGGCCGCCGCCAGCGGCGCGAACTGGTGCCAGCCGGTGCGGCCCCCGAAGGCGGCGCGCCGGCCGGACCGGCGGCCGGTGGGCAACCGCAGCGGCGGAACGCCTTGCGCGGGAATCTCCGCGGCCGTCTGCGCGAAGGCCGCGCGGATCTTGTCTTCCATGACGTTCATGAGCCCTCCCCGAGCATGCGGCCCAGCGACGCGAGCGCCCGGTGCGTAGCGGAGCGGACGGTGCTCTGGCCAATCCCCATCGTGGCGGCGATCTCCTCTTCGGGCAGTTCCAGGTAGAACCGCAGCACCAGCGCCTCCCGCTGGCGGGGCGGCAGGCGCCGCACCGCCGCCATAACCTGCTGGCGTTCCTCGCCGCTGAGGACCGCGGTCTCAGCGGAGATCTCCGGGATCTGGGTACCGGCCAGCGACGGCTCTGCACTGGGCGAGGTGCGCCGCGTGAGTTTGCGCCGCAGCGCCGACCGGCAGCCGTTGAGCACCGAGGAGTGCAGGTAACGCTGCGCGTTGCTGGAATCGGATAGCTGGCCCCAGCGCCGGTACAGCCCGCAGAACGCCTCCTGCACGATGTCCTCGGCGCTTCCCCGGTCGCCCACCATGATGTGGGCCAGCCGGATCAGCCGCAGCGCATGCGCCTGGTAGAGCGCCGTCACGGTCACCTCGGCGGTTGCCCCCTGGAAAGCGGGCACCTCCGCCCCCACCTCCCGGACGCCGGTCCCGTCCGCCAACATCGCCTCCCGGCGGGTTCGCCCCCCGGCGGCGCTCCCGGCCGTGGCTGCCGGCCTGCCGGTGGCGGGATCCCGCTGATGGATGTTCATGCCACTGCAGACGCGCAGATGCCGTTCCCGCTGCCTGGTCCGGCGGAACTGTTACCGCTCCGCCATGTCACCCAGGTTGAACAGCACCCGCCAATCGGTGAACAGCTTGGGCAGTGGGCGGGGGGCGTGCCCAGCACTCACCAGCAGCACGCGCATATAGGCGTGGACGCGCTTGTGGTGGGGGCCAGGTTTGCGGGGAACCCAGAAGATGGAGCTGAGCAGCATTCGCTGCCCGGTGTGACTGATCCACAGCGGCTGGATGCCGGCGTAGGTCCCGCCCCCGAGGTGCGCTGAGGTGAACAGCACACCGGTAGGCAGGCCGGTCCTGGCCGAGAAGGCGACCACCGAACCCTGCGGGAGGCGCTGCCCGTGCACCGTGCCCGTGCCGTGCTGCTCGATCCCGGTCACGGTGCTCCCGTCCGGGCTGATCACCAGTGTCCCGAAGGTGCCGGCCGGGTTGTGCCGTGCCAGCACGGGCCTTCCGGCGAGCAGGTTGCTGCCGGGCGCTGCGGTGTCGAGCAACCAGAGCCCCGAGGCGGGCCCGGGCCCCCGGTAGGCCTGCCAGTCCAACGCCACCGTGTGCCCGTCAGCCAGCCAGGAGATCCGATCGAGCGAGCCGGCGGCAGTCGTGGTCCAGGTCCTCCGCTGGCCGGTCACGGTGGAGGCGACCTCCAGTGTCCGGACGTAGCCCGCCGTCCCGGTCTGGGTCCAGGTCGCGATGGCCAGCCGGCTGCCGTCCGGCGACGGGCTGATCACGTTCAGCCGCTCTGAGACAGGCGGGATGGGCAGTTTGCTGACGTCGGTCCCGGTCCTGGTGAGGGTGATCCGGTAGAACGAGGCGACACCTTTCGGGTAACTCCAGACGCAGGGGATGGCTGCGGTCTGGCTGCCTGTGCCGCGAGCAGCGCCGGAGCGCTGCCCGGCTGCCCGGCTGGCCGGGGAGCCGGAGGACGGGGAGTGGACTGCCTTGTGGCACAGCGGGGGGACGAGGGCCTCGTAGAAGGTGCGGCCATCGCTGCCGGCGGCCTCCCGCCCCGGGAGGCCCGGCAGTCTGGGTTCAGCGACTATCTGCCCGGAGGCCGACGAGACGATGCTGGTGCCCACGTCCGAGATGAAGAACGGTGGCAGCCCGGCCACGGTCGCTGGATGGAGCAGATGGCTGCCGGAATGCGGGTGCCCGATGAGCAGTTCCCGGTGCCCTGAGCCGACGACGTCCATCGTCCAGAGGATCACGGCCACGGCGGCGGCGGCGGCTAGCGGCGCCGCCCAGGCAGGCATCCGGCGGGAGCGCCAGCGACCATGAGTTGCGCGCCAGCCCCGGGCGTCAGTGCGGCTTGCGGCCAGGCTCTGGAGCGTGCCGCCGCTGTCCTCCGGCAGGCGCAGCGGTGGTGCGCTGCCGGGGGCGACCGTGCCGGCCGCTGCCCTCGTGGCTGCCCGCAGGCGGTCTTCGATCGGGGTCATCGTGCCTCCTGGACCAGGCGCCCGAGCGCGGCCAGCGCCCGGGAGGTGGTGGACTTGACGGTGCCCTGGCTGACCCCCATGGACTGGGCGATCTCGGGTTCGGCCAGTTCGAGGTAGTACCGGAGCACCAGGGCTTCGCGCTGGCGGTCCGGCAGTCTGCGCAGTGCGGCCAGTACCTCCCGGTGCTCCTCGCTGACCAGGGCCGAGGCCTCCGCTGACTCGGCGGTCTCCAACGGCCGGGCTCCGGCCGCGACCCGAGCCTGCCGCCTGTTCCGGTGCCGCAGCAGCGTGCGGCACCCGTTGAGCACGGAGGACCGCACGTAGGGCAGCGCGTTGGCCTGAGCGGACAGGTGCTCCCAGCGCCGGTACAGCCCGCAGAACGCCTCCTGCACCACGTCCTCCGCCGCCTCGCGGTCGCCGAGCATCACGACCGCGAGGCGGATCAGGCCCACGGCGTGTGCCTGGTACAAGGCCGTGACGGCCTGCCGGGCGTCACCTGGCAGGTCTACCCGGCGGGGCCAGGACCCCTGGCGCGTCGTGTCAGTGTCCACGCATCAGAGACGCCCGCCCGGCCCGGTGGTTGCCTGGCAGCCGGCGCCGGCTCCGGGTTTCTTCCCAGACGGAACGGGACTTTCGGCTCTGACATGTGTGAGCTGACGCCGGGAAAACTGATGGCTGGGGGAGGTTGGGCAATGAACCAGTTCCGTTATGTTCGGTTTTTCGACGAGTTCGGGATCGATGATGTCCCACTGGTCGGGGGGAAGAACGCCTCGCTTGGCGAGATGTACCGCAAACTCACCTCCGAGGGCCTGCGGGTCCCGAACGGGTTTGCCATCACCGCCGGTGCCTACCGCTACATGCTGGACGAGGCGGGTGCCTGGGATGGCCTGCACGAGGCGCTGGACAGCCTGGACCCAGCCGACGTCACCGGGCTGGCGCGGGCCGGGAAGCAGGCCAGGGAGATCGTTTACGGCGCGGGCCTGCCCGCAGACCTGCAACGGGAGGTTCTGGACGGCTACCGGCGCCTGCAGGATGAATACGGCGAGGACGTGAGCCTGGCCGTGCGGAGTTCGGCCACTTCGGAGGACCTCCCGACCGCGAGCTTCGCCGGCCAGCATGAGACATTCCTCAACATCAAGGGCGAGGAGAGCCTGCTCGACGCGTGCCGCCGGTGCTTCGCCAGCCTGTTCACCGACCGTGGCATTCACTACCGCATCGACCAGGGATTCGACCACTTCCGGGTAGCGCTGTCGATCGGCGTGATGAAGATGGTGCGCTCCGACCTGGCCGCGGCGGGCGTCACGTTCACCCTTGACACCGAGTCCGGCTTCCGCGACGTCGTGTTCACCACCGCTTCCTACGGGCTGGGCGAGAACATCGTGCAGGGCGCGGTCGAGCCGGACGAGTTCTATGTCCACAAGCCGACCTTCACCGAGGGCCACCGCGCCGTGCTGCGCCGCCTGCTCGGTGACAAGGCGGTGAAGATGGTCCTGGTCGAGGGCGGGACCAGGCACACCACGCGCAATGTCCCCACCCCGAAGACAGATCGTGAGCGCTATTGCCTGAGCGATGCCGAGGTTCTCGAACTCGCGGACTACGCGCTGAAGATCGAGCGGCACTACGGGCGGCCGATGGACATCGAATGGGCCAAGGACGGCATCGACGGCAAGCTCTACCTGGTCCAGGCCCGGCCGGAGACGGTGGCCTCCCAGCGAAAGGTGACCACCCTGGAGACCTATGTCCTGGACGGCCAGGGCGAGGTCATCGCGGAGGGGCGTTCGGTGGGCGAGAAGATCGCCGCGGGCACCGCCCATCTCATCACCAACCTCCCGCAGTTGACTGAGTTCAAGCCGGGCGAGGTCCTGGTGGCGGACACCACGACACCGGACTGGGAACCGGTCATGAAGACCGCAGCCGCCATCGTCACCAACCGGGGCGGGCGCACCTGCCACGCGGCCATCATCGCCCGTGAACTCGGCATCCCGGCGGTGGTCGGGGTGGGCGATGCGAGCACCCGGCTCACGAGCGGTGAGAAGGTCACGGTTTCCTGCGCCGGGGGAGACACCGGGCGGATCTACCGCGGCGAGGTGGCCTTCCACGTGGACCGCACCGAGGTGACCGACGTCGCCCGCCCGGCCACCAAGATCATGATCAACCTGGGTAACCCTGACCTCGCCTTCAAGACCTCCTTCCTGCCCAACGACGGCGTGGGGCTGGCCCGGATGGAGTTCATCATCAGCGAGTCGATCAAGGCCCACCCGCTCGCCCTGCTGCACCCGGAGCAGGTGGCAGACCCCGCCGACCGCGCTGCGCTCGCGCACCTCATCCGCGGCTATCCCGACGGGGAGGCCTTCTTCGTGGAGCGGTTGTCGGAGGGCATCGGCACCATCGCCGCCGCCTTCTGGCCCAAGCCCGTGGTCGTGCGGATGTCCGACTTCAAGACCAACGAGTACGCGAGCCTCGTCGGCGGCACCGGGTTCGAGCCCGCCGAAGCCAACCCCATGCTCGGCTTCCGTGGTGCATCCCGTTACGCCCACCCCGCCTACACCGAGGGGTTCGCCCTTGAGTGCCGCGCCATGCGGCGTGTGCGCGAGGAGATGGGCCTGACCAACGTCGTGCTGATGCTTCCGTTCGTGCGCCGGGTGGCCGAGGCCGAGCAGGTGCTGGCCCGGATGGCCGAACTCGGCCTGCGGCGCGGCGAGAACGGGCTGCAGGTCTACGCGATGTGCGAGATCCCGAACAACGTCATCCTCATCGACGCCTTCGCCGCTCACTTCGACGGCTTCTCGATCGGCTCGAACGACCTCACCCAGCTCACCCTGGGCGTGGACCGTGACAGTGAGATCGTGGCCTTCGACTACGACGAGCGTGACGAGGGCGTGAAGGAGATGATCCGGCTCGCCGTCGAGGGATGCCGCCGCAACGGCATCCACTCCGGGCTCTGTGGCCAGGCGCCCTCCGACTACCCGGACATGGCCGAGTACCTGGTCCAGCTCGGCATCGACTCCATGAGCCTCAACCCCGATACCGTGCTCAAGACGACGCAGCAGATCCTTGACCTGGAAAGCCGGATCGGGCGCGCCGGCGGGTAGGCGTCGACAGGCATAACGGCGGCCTGGACCGGTAGAGTTCAGGACGGGCCGTGAGGCCGTCATCACTATTCACTGATCCGGACGCATCCCGGCTGCCGATCACGCCGGGACCGGCGCAAGGAGAGCGTGCTGTGTCGAAGCTCGTCTATGACTTCAGCGAGGGTAACAAGGACCTGAAGGACCTGCTCGGCGGCAAGGGGGCGAACCTTGCCGAGATGACGAACCTTGGCCTGCCTGTGCCGCCGGGGTTCATCATCAGCACCGACGCCTGCCGCCACTACCTGCGCCATGGCGATGTTCCCCCGGGCCTGGCCGACGAGATCGGCGAGCACCTGGCCCGGCTTGAGGACGCGATGGGCCGCAGCCTCGGTGACCCGTCCGACCCGCTGCTGGTCAGCGTCCGCTCCGGCGCCAAGTTCTCCATGCCTGGGATGATGGAGACGGTGCTGAACGTCGGCCTGTCCGACGAATCCGTGCATGGCCTCGCCCGGCAGGCAGGCAACGAGCGCTTCGCCTGGGACTCCTACCGGCGGCTGATCCAGATGTTCGGCAAGACCGTGCTCGGCATCGACGGGGAGGCCTTCGAGCACGCGCTGGACGCGGCCAAGAAGGCCAAGGGCACCGCCAACGACCTCGACCTCGACGCTGACGACCTGCGCAAGCTCACCGAGAGCTTCAAGGGGATCGTCAAGGAGCGGACCGGCATGGACTTCCCGCAGGACCCGCGGGAGCAGATGGACCACGCGATCCGGGCCGTCTTCAACTCATGGAACGCCGACCGGGCCGTGCTCTACCGCCGCCAGGAGCGCATCCCCGCCGACCTCGGCACCGCGGTCAACGTAGTGGCGATGGTCTTCGGCAACCTCGGCCTGGACTCCGGCACCGGGGTCGCGTTCACCCGCGACCCCGCCAGCGGCCAGCAGGGCATCTACGGCGACTACCTGCAGAACGCGCAGGGCGAGGATGTGGTGGCCGGCATCCGCAACACCGTCCCGCTGCAGGACCTGGAGCGGATCGACGCCGCCTGCTACAAGCAGCTGCTGCAGATCATGGAGACGCTGGAGAACCACTACCGCGACCTGTGCGACATCGAGTTCACCATCGAGCGCGGCAAGCTCTGGATGCTCCAGACCCGGGTGGGCAAGCGCACCGCCGAGGCGGCGTTCCGCATCGCCACCCAGCTGGTCGACCAGGGCCTGATCGACATGGACGAGGCGCTGACCCGGGTCACCGGCGAGCAGCTCGCCCGGCTGATGTTCCCGCGTTTCGACGCCGGGCACGGCGCGCAGAAGATCACCACCGGGGTGAGTGCGTCACCCGGTGCCGCGGTTGGCAAGGCAGTGTTCGATTCCAGCCGCGCGGTCGAGCAGGCGGCCGCCGGGGAAGATGTGATCCTGGTGCGGCGGGAGACCAACCCGGATGACCTGCACGGCATGATCGCCGCCAGAGGCATCCTCACCAGCCGGGGCGGCAAGACCAGCCACGCTGCCGTGGTCGCCCGCGGGATGGGCAAGACCGCCGTGTGCGGTGCGGACGAGCTGGGAGTTGACATCGCCGGCCGCCGGTTCACCGCCCCCGGCGGCGTGGTCGTCAGCGAGGGCGACGTGATCTCCATTGACGGGACGAGCGGTGAGGTCTACCTGGGGGAGGCGCCGGTGGCACCGTCCCCGGTCGTCAGCTACTTCGAGGGCCACCTCGAAGCGCACACCGATGAACTGGTTGATGCCGTGAACCGGATCATGAGGCACGCCGACGCCCGCCGTCGGCTCGGTGTCTACGCCAATGCCGACACCGGCGAGGACTGCGCCCGTGCCCGCCGGTTTGGCGCGGGCGGGGTGGGCCTGGTCCGCACCGAGCACATGTTCCTCGGCGAGCGCCGCCAGCTGGTGGAACGGCTGATCCTGGCGGAGGACGAGGCGACCCGCCAGGATGCGCTCGACGCACTCGAGCCGCTCCAGCGCGGCGACTTCATAGAGATCTTCGAGGCGATGGACGGCCTGCCGGTCACCATCCGGCTGATCGACCCGCCGCTGCACGAGTTCCTGCCCAAGCG
>DPMS01000781.1 GCA_003541285.1 Actinomycetota bacterium | reverse complement strand
CCTCGCATGGCATCTATGGGCAGTCCCGCCGCGGGTGCTCGCAGCCCACCGGCAGGTGCCGTCACGCAGAGGGCCACCCGGTGCAGACGCCGGCCCCGGGGATGATTCCCGGGGCCGGTACGCTACGCGCGCTGGTGGTTACGGACGGAAGGCACCATCGAAGTTTGACGAGTACCAGGAGGAGGACAGGCTCACCTTTTCCACGTTCATCCCGGGCTGGGGTGCGTCGATGAGCATTCCGCCTCCCACGTAGATGCCGACGTGGCTGTCGCCGGCGAATTCCAGGATGTCGCCGGGCTGCATCTGGGAGGAGGGCACGGCATGCATGGCGGCCTGCCCGTAGCTGTCGCGCGGGATCGAAACCCCGGCCGCCGCCCATGCCGCCATGGTGAGCCCGGAACAGTCGAAACCCGCGCCGCACGGCCCGGCAGCGCCGAAGACGTAGGGGCAGCCAAGCTGCGCATAGGCGAACGCGACCGCCTTGCCGGCCTCAGTGTTGGTCGGGCCGGTGTAGGTACCGCCGGTACCACCTCCGCCGCCGATCAGGGTGGCCTGCTGCTGCGCGGTGAGGGTGGACAGGATGCCCTTCTGCTTGGCGATGAGCTTGTCGAGGGTCGCCTTCTGCGCTGCCAGCTGCCGCTTGAGGCCAGCCACAGCCGTGGTGATCCGGCGGGCGTACTGCTTGGCCCCGGCCAGCTGGCTCGCTGTGGTGATGACCTGGTTGAGCTGCTCCTGACGGCTGGTCGACAGGTGGATGAGGAACGCCGACTGGGACAGGACCATCTGCGGGTTGTTCGAGGTCAGCACGGCTGCCGTCGAACTCATGCTGCCGTCCTCGTAGGCGAGCGAGGCGATCTGCCCGACCTGGCCCTGCATCGACTGGAAAGTGCCCTTATCCCTGGCCACCTCCCGGTTGACCAGCGCCAGCCGCTGCTTGGCCGCGGCCAGGTCCTGGCTGACCCGGTCATAGCGCTGGATGAGGACGTCCTCCTGATTGGTCAGCTTGTTGAGCTTGGCCTGCACCTGGCTGACGGAAGGCTGGGGCGCCGCCCCTGCCGATCCGGCTGAAGTAGCGAGCCCAGCGGCTGTGAGCACCGTGGTCGCGGCAGCCAAGGTGCGGCGAATGAGGGGAGAATGGATGACTGGACGCGTACTCACGAAAGTGACACGCTCCTTCTTCCCACCCCGCCGACCGGTCGATCGACCCGGGCTAGGGCCAGAAACGCCCTGCGGCCTGACCGATGACCGGCCGAGGCCGACACACCCGCAGAGGCTCCTCGGGCGGGGGAACCGAGGGTGGTCCTCCGGTGGGTCTCCGGCTCCCCGGCACGCGCCGCCGGCGGAGCCGAGGTTTCGGCGGTGGCCGATCACCGTCGCCCATCATGACGACTGCGGAGTGATGCAGCCCGGGGCTGACATTAGTGAAACGCAGCCGGCGAATTCAACCGCTTCGCGCAACTCTGGCATCACCTTTCGAGCTTCCCGTGGCCGATTCCGGGTGTCCCGGGACACCGCCCCCGTGACGATTCGGGGGCACCGGGAGCAGGATCCGGGTCAGGAGGCCCGCGCTACCGGGCGCTGCAGACGCAGCGGCGGCACCAGCCGGGCGTCAGCGAGAACACGCAGCGCGCGCCGTTCCTCCTCGCCGATCTCGGCCGGCCGGCCGGGTGGCCCGAGCAGAGCCGTGACCACGCAATCAGGGCAGGCGATATCACGCATCTCACACCGGTCGCATTCAATCAGCATGGCCCCTCCTGTGTCCCGATCCTGTATGCCGTTCCCCGTGGGCAGCCGCCGCACGGCCGCTATGCCCCAGGCATTAGTCCTGTCCAGCTGTCCCGATGTGCGGCCGGGCCGCACTGATCACACGGTAAAGAGGGGTGCCGACATTCCGCCGGTCACCGGCCGCCGACGTCCTCTCCCTTCCCCCGGTCCCGGCGGGTGCACGACTGAACTGTGGGGGCGCTTGATTTAGGCAGGTCACCCGGCTGGTCCGAGTGACATTGACACTCAGTTATGCAAGCTGGCCGGTGGCAGCCCTGTCCAGGTGCCTGTGGGACGAACGCCGGATAACCAGAAGTGCCCGCCAAGCCGGGACGGCCAGCAATCTGACAGTCACCGCGACTCAGACATCAAGGCCAGAGGCGTCAGCAAGATCGTTTCCAACAAAGATGGCGTGCACCCGGTCCCGGCGCGCCTGGGCCGTAGTGTCAGTGCCTCGTCCTACGGTTGCCACGTGATCGCCTGGGACTCGGACGTGCAGCCGGCCAGAGATCCGGCCCTGCGCGGCCCATTCGACGAGATCGATTTCGTCATTGTCGACGTGGAAACGACCGGCTGGTCTCCCGGCGAGGCCCGGATCACCGAGATCGGCGCGGTGAAGGTCAGCGCGGGCCACCTGCGCAGGCAGTTCTCCTCCCTGGTCAATCCGCGCAGCGCGATCCCCGAACAGGTCGCGGAGCTCACCGGCATCAGCGATGCGATGGTCGCCCTCGCGCCTCCGCTGGAGCGCGTGCTCCCCGCGTTCCTGGAGTTCGCTCGCGGCTGCGTGCTCACCGCGCACAACGCACCGTTCGACGTGGGGTTCCTGTCCGCCGCCTGCCGGGCTTGTGACCTGCGCTGGCCCGACTTCACGGTGGTGGACACCGTGGAACTCGCCCGCCGCGTGCTCGGCGAGGACGAGGTACCGGATTGCAAGCTGTCCACCCTCGCGGCCTTCTTCGGGGCACGGACCGCGCCCCGTCATCGCGCCCTGGCCGATGCGCTGGCCACCGCGGACGTGCTGCTTGGGCTGCTGCCCAGGCTGGCCGCAGCTGGTGTCAGCACGCTGGCGGAGATGAGTGCCGGGCGGGAGTTCCCGCCCTCCCGGCCGCAGCGGCCGCAGCTGTCGCCCGCTGCCGATAGCGGATCCCTGGCCCCGCCGAGCGGCAGCCGATGGCCCTGGCGACGGCCTGGACATCCCCGGTCGGCATCGTGGGCGGTACGCTACCGGCGATGGCTGGGCATCGGCGCCCGAGGAGGCAGATGTGGTCACCGCGATCGTTCTGGTGAGAGCCGACGTGGCACGCATCCCCGAGACAGCGGAAGCGATAGCCCAGATCCCGCAGGTCAGTGAGGTGTACTCGGTCACCGGCGAGTTCGATCTGGTGGCGCTGGTCCGGGTGCGGGCGCACGAGGAACTGGCCGACGTCATCCCGGGTACGCTGAACCGGGTTCCCGGCGTGACCCACACCGAAACGCACATCGCGTTCCGCACCTACTCGCGGCATGACCTCGAAGCCGCATTCGCCCTCGGCTACACCCAAGCCACCTGACATACCGCCATCCGGCCGGCTGGGACGGGGATCACCGGCTGGGACNNTCACCGGCTGGGACTGGGCTCCACCGGCTGGGACGGGGACCACAGGCTGGGACGGGGACCACCGGCTGGGACCGGGATCAATGGTGGGGGGAGACGGCGGGACGGCGGTCACTTGGCCCGGGCATCGGCAGCCAGGCGCTGGCTGACGGCGATCCAGCGTCCCAGCAGTTCAAACGCGGCTCCAGAATCCAGGGTGGCAGAAGCGCGTGCGCAGCCGTCGGCGAGCGCTTTCTCCAGGCCCTCGGCGCCGGGCACCCCGGTGGCGGCGGCCAGCGCCGCACCGGCGTTGAGCACCACGGTGTCCCGGATAGGGCCAGCCTCACCGGACAGCACGGCCCGGGCTACGCCCGCGTTATGCGCCGCGTCCCCGCCCCGCAGGTCCCCGCGCTTGGACCGGGCCAGCCCGAGCACCTCCGGATCGAGCCGGGTCCGGCTCACCTCGCCGCCGTGGGCCACCCAGACGGTAGAGGTGTCCGCCGTGGTCAGCTCGTCCAGCCCGTCATCGCCGTGGAACACCAGGGCCGAGCAGCCGCGCCCGGCCAGCACCCCGGCAAGGATGCCGCCCATCCGCGGATCGGCCACGCCCACCGCCTGCGCGCCGGGCCGGGCCGGGTTTGCCACCGGCCCGAGGAAGTTGAAGACGGTCGGGACCCCGAGTTCCTTGCGGACCGGGCCCGCGTGCCGTAGCGCTGGGTGATAGAGCGGGGCGAACAGGAACACGATCCCGATCTCCTCCGCCAGCCGCACGCTCGCCGGCGGCGGCAGGTCGATCGCCACCCCGAGTGCTTCCAGCACATCGGCCGCCCCGCAGGCGGACGTGGCCGCGCGGTTGCCGTGCTTGGCAACGCGGGCTCCCGCCGCGGCAGCGACGATCGCGCCCATGGTGGAGATGTTTACCGTGTGCGCGACGTCTCCCCCGGTGCCGACCAGATCGACCAGGGGGCCGGGCAAGCTGATGGGAGTCGCGTGCGCCAGCATCGCCTCGGCCATCCCGCTCACCTCGGCGACCGTCTCACCCTTCATCCGCAGCGCGACGCCGAACCCAGCGATCTGCGCGGGCGTAGCAGCACCGTCCATGATCTCGTTCATCGCCCAGGCGGTATCGCTGGAGGTCAGTGCCTTGCCCTTGATCAGCGTGCTGATCAGGGAGGGCCAGGTAGCGGGGGCGTCCATGGTGCTGCTCAGGCCTTCGCCACCGCGCCCCGCTGGCGCATGAGGTCCGCCAGTGCCCCAGCCAGCGCGCGGGGGTCGATGGGGTGGCTGACCACCATGTCGGCCCCGGACCAGGTGGCGAGCCAGCCGTCGTCCGCCCGGCCGATGATCAGCAGCACCGGCGGGCAGGCGTGGATCTCGTCCTTGGCCTGCCGGCAGACCCCCATGCCGCCCGCCGGCTGTGCCTCGCCATCCAGCACCATGACGTCCACCCCGCCCGCATCGAGCAGCCGGAACAGCGCGGGCTCGGTGGCCACCTCGATAATCTCCGCCTCGGGCACGTCGGGCGCCGGGCGACGTCCGATCGCCAGCCGGACCCGCGCGCGGGTGTCCGCATCGTGACTGTAAATGACGACCTTCATGCAGTGGATCGTACCGACACAGGGGCCCGGCTGGCGCTCCCCGGCACCGACACGGGGGGTCGCGCGACGCTCGCCTACGGGGTGTCGTAATAATGGCCCTCGTGGCCACAGCATCCGCTGCGAAGACAGCACCCCGATCCCCGACCAGCCGGCCGAACCTGGTCAGCGTCGGCACCATCGTCTGGCTGTCTTCCGAGCTCATGTTCTTCGCGGCACTGTTCGCGATGTATTTCACCATCCGCTCGGTCGACAAGGGGCTCGGGCTGCCCTGGCCGGGCGCCCATCTGGACCTGACCCTGGGGACGATCAACACCACGGTCCTGCTCCTATCCAGCGTCACCTGCCAGATGGGCGTGTTCGCGGTCGAGCGCGGCCAGATCCGGCGGATGGGCAGCATCTGGAACATGAGGCGCTGGGGGCTGCGTGAGTGGTACGTGCTCTCCTTCCTCATGGGCCTGTACTTCGTGCTCGGCCAGGGTTATGAGTACCTGGGCCTCATCCATGACGGGCTGACGCTGTCCTCCAGCGGCTACGGGTCGGTGTTCTTCATCCCCACCGGGTTCCACGGCCTCCACGTGACCGGTGGCCTGGTGGCGTTCCTGTTCCTGCTCGGACGTACCTACGCGGCGAAGCGCTTCACCCAGGAGCAGCAGGTCAGCGCGATCGTCGTCTCCTACTACTGGCACTTCGTGGATGTGGTGTGGATCGGCTTGTTCACCACCATCTACCTCATCCGATGAACACATCCCCTGACCGGAAACCGAGGTAGTAAGTGAGCTGGATCAAGCCACGGCGACGGCACCCGGCAGCCGGGTACGCCGTCCTGTTGCTGGGGCTAGTCATCATCGGCGTGGCGTACGCGGCCCTCGCCGGGCCGGGCGGCGCGGCCTCGGCCGCCACGCCCGGCGGCCCGTCGCAGCAGGACATCGCCAAGGGCAGGGCACTGTTCGCGGTGTCCTGCGCCTCTTGCCATGGCATGTATGCCCAGGGCACCTCATCGGCGCCGAGCCTGATCGGGGTGGGCTCAGCCGCCGTGGACTTCCAGGTGAGCACCGGCCGGATGCCGGGCAAGGAACTGGCCGCGGAAATGCCCCGCAAGCCGGTGACGTTCACCCAGGCCGAGATCCACCAGCTCGCGGCCTACGTCGCCTCCCTGGGCGGGGGCCCGACCATCCCCACGGGTGCCCAGGTGAGCACGGCCGGCGCGGACGTCGCTCTCGGCCAGCAGTTGTTCATCACCGACTGCGCGCAGTGCCATAACTTCGCCGGGGCGGGGGGTGCGCTCACCTACGGCAAGTCGGCGCCGTCGCTCACCCGGTCCACTCCCACCCAGATCTACGAGGCGATGCTGACCGGCCCGGAGAGCATGCCTGTGTTCAGCGACACCACCATCACCCCGCAGCAGAAGCGCGACATCATCGCGTACGTCACCGAGACACGGGCCGAGCCGAACCCCGGCGGCTTCAGCCTCGGCCGGATCGGGCCGGTGACCGAGGGATTGGTGGCCTTCCTCGGCGGCATCGCCGCGCTGGTGTTCGCCGCCATGTGGCTGACGATGAAGCGACGTGAAGCATGAGCGAGACAACGAATGGCCCCGGCGGCGTCCCGCTGGATGACGCCGGCGCCGAAGCCGAGGAATCGCGGGCCCCGCACCGGGTCATCGGCACCCCCCCGCCGGCCCAGGCGCGCACGCTGCTGGGCGAGGCCGAGGGCAACGAACCGCCCGCGCCACCGCGCGAACTGCCCGCGGAACCAGACGATCCGGTAACAGCCAAACGGGCAGAACGCATCGTCGCGGTGTGCTTCACCCTCTCCATGCTGGCCAGCATCGGGTTCATAGCCGCCTACGTGGGGCTGCCCGTCCATTCGGTCATCAACACCGCGCACTCGAACCTGTGGCTGGGCGTGTCGATGGCGGTGGCGTTCGGCGGTCTCGGGGTGGGTGCCACCATCTGGGTCCGCCAGCTGATGCCGCACGTGGAACTCACCGAGGCCCGTAAGCCACTGGCCTCGGCCGCGCAGGACCGGGCCGAGTTCGAGCAGACGTTCACGGAGGGTGCCGAGGCCAGCGGGTTCGTCAAGCGCCCGCTGATCCGCCGCACCCTGATCGGGGCGTCGCTGCTGGTGGGCATCGCCCCGCTGGTCACGTTGCGCGACATGGGCCCGCTGCCCGGCACCTCGCTGCGGCACACCGTATGGCGCAAGGGGATGCGGCTGCTGGTCTACGGCCCGAACACCCCGCTGCGGCCGGCCGATTTCGCCAGCCCAGGCCAGATGATCACCGTTGTCCCGGATGGTTACCAGGACAACCTCGACGCCCTGGCCAAGGCGACCACCATCATCATCAAGTTCGCGCCCGGTGAACTGCAGGCGCCCACGAACCTGAACTGGACGGTCAACGACATCGTCGCCTACTCCAAGATCTGCACCCACGTGGGCTGCCCGGTCGCGCTGTACGAGCACACCACCCACCACATCCTGTGCCCCTGCCACCAGTCCACGTTCGACGCGACCCGCGGCGCCGCGGTGGTCTTCGGCCCGGCCGCCCGGCCGCTGCCGCAACTGCCGATCGGCACCGACGCGCAGGGCTACCTCATCGCCACGAGCGACTACACAGTTCCGGTCGGCCCGAGCTTCTGGGAGCGGGGATGAGCGCCACCGACAAGGCCCTCGAAGGCACCGGCCAGTTCCTGGACGACCGGCTCCGCGCCGCGGCGCCGGTGCGTCGGCTGCTACGGAAGATCTTCCCTGATCACTGGTCGTTCCTGCTCGGGGAGATCGCGCTCTACTCGTTTATCATCCTGCTGCTCACCGGCACCTTCCTGACGTTCTGGTTCCAGCCGAGCATGACCGAGGTGACCTACCACGGCGCCTACGTGCCGCTGCACGGCATCCGTATGAGCGAGGCCTACGCCTCCACCCTGAACATCAGCTTCGACGTCCGCGGCGGCCTGCTCATGCGGCAGATCCACCACTGGGCGGCGCTGCTGTTCGTCGCGGCAATCATGGTGCACATGCTCCGGGTGTTCTTCACCGGCGCCTACCGCAAGCCGCGCGAGTTCAACTGGATCATCGGGATTGTGCTGTTCACGCTCAGCCTGCTGGAAGGGCTGTTCGGTTACTCGCTCCCCGACGACCTGCTGTCCGGGACCGGGCTGCGGATCACCGAGGGCGTGATCCAGTCCATCCCGGTCATCGGCACCTACTTCGCCTACTTCCTGTTCGGCGGGGCGTTCCCCGGGCACGACATCATCCCCCGGCTGTACGTCATCCACGTCCTGCTGCTCCCGGGCCTGTTCCTCGCGCTGATCACCGCGCACCTGTTCTTCATGTTCCACCAGAAGCACACCCAGATGCCGGGCAAGGGCCGCACCGAGGCGAACGTGGTCGGTGCGCCGATGTACCCGTACTTCATGGCCAAGACCGGGGCGTTCTTCTTCTTCGTCTTCGCCGTGCTGGCGCTGCTGTCCACCTTCGCCCAGGTCAACCCGATCTGGCTGTTCGGCCCGTATAACCCGTCGGGGATCACCGCCGGGTCGCAGCCGGACTTCTACATGGGCGCGCTGGAGGGCGCGCTGCGGATCATGTGGCCGTGGGAGTGGAACGTCTTCGGCCATACGTTCGCCTTCAACGTGTTCATCCCCGCCCTGGTGCCACTCGGCATCATCTTCGGCGGCGGGGCGATGTGGCCGTTCATCGAGCGCTGGATCACCGGCGACAAGCGGGAGCACCACATCAACGACCGGCCGCGTAACGCGCCGACCCGGACCGGTATCGGCGTCGCGGCAGTCACCTTCTACGGGGTGCTCTGGCTGGAGGGCGCCAACGACGTCATCGCGGCTCAGCTCCAGATCCCGCTGTACACACTGACCTGGATCGCCCGGTTCGCGATCATCCTCGGGCCGATCATCGCCTACTGGGTCACCAAACGGATCTGCCTCGGCCTGCAGCGCAAGGACGCCCACCTGCTCGAGCACGGGGTGGAGACAGGCATCATCCGGCAGCTGCCCAGCGGTGAGTTCATCGAGGTCACCCGGCCGGTGCCGGAGGACAAACGGGCCGTGCTGGAGGCCAGCGCAGGCGCGCCGCAGCTGGAGCGGGTGCCCGCTGCGGGCACCGACGAGGTTCCCGAGCCGGGCACGACGGGCGCGCTGGGCAAGATGCGGGTGGCGCTCAACCGCGTCCTCACCGAGGGCATCCCGCTTGAGGGCAATGGCCACGGGGACGGGCATGGCAACGGGCATGCGGCACACGCCGCAGTCACCAGCGCCGAGCCGGGCCAGCGGGAACTGGAGCAGGACGGAACCGAAGGCGAAGGCGGAACAGGGCACTGACACCCGCTGGAAGCTCTGCCACTGGTATCTGGCTTGCAG
>DPMS01000866.1 GCA_003541285.1 Actinomycetota bacterium | reverse complement strand
TGAACACGGCGTCGAAGGCGCCCGTGAACTGCCCGGCGCGGTCGCGGATCAGGAACCGGGCAGTACCGGCGCAGTGCCTGGCGTCCATCAGGAAGTTGCGGGCGGCCTGGACGGTCCAGGCGCCGTCAGGATGAGCAGTGATGCCGGCCAAGTGGGCGCGGCGGGTGCCGTGCTCGATGATGATCAGGGCGTAGACGCGGCGCAGCCAGATGGTGTCGACGTGCACGAAGTCGGCGGCCAGGATGCCCTGGGCTTGCGCGGCCAGGAACTGCTTCCACGTCGGGCCGGTGCGGCGGGGCGCGGGTCCGATCCCGGTGCCGTGGAGGATCTGCCAGACCGTGGAGGCCGCGATGTGGTGGCCGAGCCGGACCAGTTCGCCCTGGATACGCCGATGTCCCCACGCCGGGTTGTCGGTCGCCATGCGGATCACCAGCGCGCGGATCGCCGCGGCAGTGTCCGGGCGTCCGGGGCGCCGCCGGCCGGTGTAGTCCCAGCGGCGGGCTACGAGGCGGCGGTGCCAGGCCAGTAGCGTCGCCGGGGTCATAGAGAACACGTCCGGCCATCGGCGGCGGGAGATCAGCCGGGACAGCGCAGCAAGCCAGAGCCGGTCCGCCGGCTGGTAGCGGACCCGGCCGAGCTGACGGCGCAGTACCGCGTTCTCGTGCCGCAGGACCAGCAGCTCGGCTTCTCGCGAGGTCTCACGCCGGGTCAGCAGCATCAGGGCGCTGAGCAGACACCGCGTGAGCTGGCAGACGACCGGGAAGATCATCTGCCGATGATCCCAGCCGACAGGATGGGCAGATCCCCCGCTGATAACCGGCAGGATCGAGTAACCGAGCCGGGGTCAGACGTGGTCCCCGGGCACCTCGGGAGTGGGCAGCAACGGAGCGACGATGAACGCGAGTGCGTCATTGAGACCGTGAAGCACCACGACCGGCCAGAGGGTGCGCTCCCTGGCGTAGAGGGAGATGAGGGTGGCAGAGAGCGGCCCGACATCGAGGGTTGGGCCGGGCCCGAAGAACTTCAAGTGCGCGCCGCTGAAGGCGAGCCAGTCGATGAGACCGGCGATCCAGGGCCGGCCGGTCAGCTGGATCAGCCGATCCATGACATACCCGCGGTATACGATCTCCTCGAGCACGGTCCCGGTGATGAAGAGGGCCGCGCGGGTGGAGCCGCGGTAACGTCTGAGCACGGGTTGCAGCGTGCGGGCCGTTGGCAGGCCGACGGCCGTCAGAGCCTTCCCGCTCGCGGCCGATGCGCCAACGGCCAGCGCGAAGGCTCCGACGCCCTCCCAGACATGCCGCCAGCGAAATGGCCCAGCCCCGATGCTCGTTAGCGGCGCTCGCTCGACGTGCGGTACCCACCAGCAGAGGAGACCGCCGAGCGTGAGCCACTCACCGGCGATCACGCACCTGATCTCGGCATCACTCGGTTGAGACGGCAGCAGGACATCGCGCAGCAGAAACTCGCTGCCGAGGACCGCACCGACGCCGACTGCGGCTCGCCAACCCGCGCTCGCGAGGGGTTCCCCACTGCGTGTGTTGCCGATGCCGGAGCGCCGTCGCCCCAAAGCCTCCCCTCCTATCGCGCGAATAGGTCCGGGACGCCGCCGCGCGGGAGTACCCGCACGGCGCTGGCCGTCTTGCCACCTCGTCACTCTCGCGACCTGACTCACTCCTTTCAATAAGCCCAGCAGCCAGCAAATCAGAGGTACCAGAGCCGGGACGTTGCGGGGCGCCGCGTTTGCGACTCCACGGACACCAGCCTTGCCCATCTCCCACGGACAGCTTCGCCATCCACACGGCCTGGCCCGCCTGTGCCACACTCACCGCTGACCTCTGAGTCACCGGCCTGCGGGGTTCCCCTCGAACCCCTGCGGGGTTCCCCTCGAACCCACTGCGGCCTGCTGTGTGGCTATGCCTGGCAAGGGCGTGGTCCTGGCAGCCAGGTGGGCGTGCAGGAAGGAGACCTGGTCGCTTACGATCTTGTCGAGCCACTCGCCGGAGTAGGCGTCGAAGTGGCCGATCGGGTAACGCTGCACCGCGGCCTTCGGCGCCCGGGATACCAGGTCGGCGGTGAGGGCGGGGGAGGCCGCGGTCTCCTTGTCCGCGATGCAGACCAGCAGCGGCATGGCCACGAGGGAGGCGGCGGTTCGGGGCTGGTAGCGCATCAGCGGAAACAGCATGCGCGCGGCCACGGCGTTGCGCCATTCAGGTGCCTGCGCGGCCAGCTTGTCGATGATCGCCTTGTCGTGCGGGTTGGCGAAGACTGCGATCTCCCCAGGGTCGCCGAAGACAGGGACCAGGCGCGGGGAGCGGCGCAGCCACCCGCGGACGGTGTCGCTGGCTGCTGCCGCCAGCAGCTGCAGGGTGGCCCTGGCGGAGCGTTCGCTGGCGCGGCCGAATTCGACACCGGGGAAGGGCACCTGGGAAACCACGGCTGCGATCCGCGGATCGCCTGCCGCCACCACAATGACGTGGCCTCCACTGAGGGAGGTTCCCCATAGCGCGATGCGGTCGGGATCGATGCCGGACCGGCCGCGGGCGAACGCGACCGCGGCCCGGTAGTCATCCAGCTGATGGCCAAGATCAAGGAGCTGGCGCGGATGCCCTGTACCGCATCAGAACTCGACGCAGTCGCTGTGACCTGCGGTTTGGCCAGAAGTGCGGCTTGCGCCAGGATCGGGGTTCATGGCTCTTCGTCTGCTCTACGTGATCGCAATCCGGTATTCGGCTGGCTCGTGCTGCTCGGCCGCGGGCAGGCGTCCAAGGATGCGGAG
>DPMS01000901.1 GCA_003541285.1 Actinomycetota bacterium | reverse complement strand
AGGAACTCGCTGAACCGGGTGAGGGCGGCGACGTCGGACTGCACGGTGCCGACGCTGAGGCCCGAGCTCAGCCGCAGCCGGGTCCACCGTTTGGACAGGTCGCGGAGCCAGGGCTGGGCAAGGCGGTCGAAACGGAGCCGGATCCGCGAGTTAGCGGGCTTTCCCGGGTTCAGGACCAGTCCCGGGATCCGGTGCAGCCGCCAGATGTCGCGGGGGTACTCGGCTTCCCAGCCGGTGCCCTCGGCCAGTTCCTCGCCCGCGTCGCGGGCGAACAGCAGGAACGCCGGGTAGGCCGGGCTCTTGCCTCTGCCCGCCTGCCGGCGCCACTCGTCCTCGGACAGGTCGAGCAGCGATTCCACGCCGGCGTCGCTGGCCCGGCGGACCACCCACCGGGCGACCTGGTGCGGCAGGGTGATGGTCGCCCGGTCCGCCCGGCACTGGACCGCGTACTGCATCTCGAGCCTGAGCTGGGCCGGGAGGCCGCGGAAGTTGATCCGCGCCCGGCCGCGCAGCATGCAGTGCTCGGTGAACTCGCCGGGATCGGGGGAACCCAGCTGCCGCCACCTGGTGTCGTGGGCCTTGCAGAACTGGTGGGCCTCGTTCTCGGTCCAGAGCGTGCAGAACGGCAGCAGGCACTCCGGCCGCGGCTGCGCCGCGGGCGGCTCGGCCCGCGCCGCCCATGCGGCCGGGTCAGGGCATCCCGCATGCTCCCATGCCGGGCGGTGCCGCATGCACAAACCTTGGCCGCTGCTGCCGTAACGGCAGCCGGGCACCGGGCAGGCCGTCAGCGGGCGGCGGCCGTTCAGCGGCGGGCCCGGGTCGGCGAGGAATGCCGTCATGTCCGGGCGGCCGCGGTCTTTCCACCGTTTCCCGTGCGCGGTGCAAAGACCGTTCTCCGCCCGGGGCCGGTCGCAGCCGCCGGCCGGGCAGGCCGGCCTGCCCAGGACCGGGTCGTCCGGGCCGGGGACCAGGATGTCCGCACGGAACTCGATGCGGACGGCGGCAAGGAGCCTTTCCAGCAGCCCCGCCTGCCCGGATGCGGGCTGCTGCGCGGGCGCGGTCATCAGGCTTCCTCCTGCTCGAAGACGGTCGCGGTCAGGCGGACGGTGACCCCGCCGCTGCGGTCGGCTGCGCGCAGCCGGGATGTCCCGCCGCCGGGCTGCTCGCGGCACTCGCCCAGTCCCAGCGCCTGCCTCCAGGCCGCGAAGGCCTGCCGGACCTGCGGGGCGGGCGCGAGCCCGCTGACCTGGCCGATGAGCACCGAGCTGGCCGGGCCGACGGTCCAGGCGATGCAGGGCAGCTCCGGGTGGCCCTCCAGGATCCGGGCCAGCTCGGCAGCCGCCTGCCGCTGCCAGGATGCGCGGTCGGCCTGGGCGATGACCGGGGTCACAGCCGTACCTCCTGACCGGTGAACCAGCCCGCTTTCTCCAGCACGCGGCGGGCGTCCTCGACGGTCAGGTGCCCGTACGCGCCGATCGTCGTCGCGACCGACACGTGGCCCATGAGCTCCTTCACGGTCTCCATCCCGGCGCCCCTGCGCAAAAGCCAGGTCGCGTACGTGTGCCGGCACCAGTGCAGCGAGAACGCGATCCCGGTCACGGCGCGCAGTCGCGTTACCAGGTCATACGCCGCCGGGTAGGTCATCGGGCGGCCGGCGGGAGCAGCCCACAGGCTGACGAACACGTAGTCCGAATCGACAGCCTGGTACTCGCGGTTCAGGTAATCGGCGTACAGCCGCATCAGCGGCGCTCCCGCCGGGACCGCCCGGCCCCGGCCGCCCTTGGCCCGCATGCCGTTCGCGTTGTCTCTGGGGACCACGCGCACCAGACAGCCACCGATGTCGATGTCCTCGTGCCGCATGCCCAGGGCCTCTCCGATCCTCAGGCCTCCAGCAGCAGCCGGTCCCGCAGATGACCGCAAGCATCCAGGATCGCCTGGGCTTCCGTCACGGTCAGCACCCGCGGCAGCGGCCGGGAAGCTTTCACCTTCACCGCCAGCCGCGGCCGGGGACTGCGCCCGGTCACGTGATGCAGGAACGGGCGGAACGCCGTGCCCGCATAGCCGCGGCCCGGAGCCTGGATGGCCCGCAGCACCCCGGCCGCCTTCACCCCGTGGCCGGCGTGGAACCGGTAGAACGACGCCACCGCCGCGAGCTTGCGGTTCACCGTCGATGCCCCGCAGTGATGAGCCTGCTCGCCCAGCACGGCAACCGTCCCGTCCCGGCCCTGCGGCGGCAGCCGCATCCACGCGACGAACCCGGCGACGTCCTCCAGGGTCACCTCATCCCAGGCCAGGCCACGGCCGGACAGGTAGCAGAACCAGTCCTTCAGGTCATGGGCATACGACTTCACCGTGTTCGGCGATTTCTCCGACGAGCTCAGGAACCCCAGGAACCGGTCCACCGCCCCGACCGGGCTCCCGTTATCTTCCAGAACCGTCCATGACACCGCATCCCACGGCATCACCACACGCTGCACGCGCACCGAATCCCCCCGTCATCTGCGTGATGGACGGGGCAAGATAACCACGTCCTCCA
Source organism: Actinomycetota bacterium (assembly GCA_003541285.1). Classification (GTDB taxonomy): domain Bacteria; phylum Actinomycetota; class Actinomycetes; order Streptosporangiales; family Streptosporangiaceae; genus UBA9676. The sequence goes on along the minus strand of DPMS01000901.1, from coordinate 544 downwards.
CGAGCAACACGGCGGATAGCAGTCCCGTCGTGCACGTCAAAGACAGGCGGAGGATGGCTAGAGATAACCTCGAAGACCTGGACCGTGAACTGCGGCTGGGTGCTGGCCGCCAACATCGCCGCTGACCTGTCCGCATGGTGCCGGCTGCTCGGCCTCTACGACTGCGACGACCTCAAGGACACCGAGCCCGACACGCTGCGCTACCGGCTGTGGGCGCTGCCCGCCCGGGCCCGCGTGCTGAAGATCAGCCGGACCTGGCCCTGGAAACACGCGTTCCTGGCCTGCTGGCAGCGGCTGTGCGACCTGCCCGAATCCGCCTGACCAGCCACCCCATCCCTGCGACCCGGAAAGGAGCCCGCCCCGGCGCGGTGGAGCCGGTGCCCGTCCCGGGCACATCGGGCACCATCACCGCCCGCCGGAAACCTCCGAACCAGACACCAGCCGAAAACCGGCACAACACAATCTGTAACCAGACTCGCAGGCTCCCTGAATCATCGAGGTCGATGCGGTTGACGCACCCGAGCCGCCGATCTGCTCGCTGAAC
>DPMS01000537.1 GCA_003541285.1 Actinomycetota bacterium | reverse complement strand
GCGGAACCGGCAGCCGGGCGTCGGGTCGATCACCCGCGGCGGCTCGCCGCGGTCGGTGTCCGCGCCGACGCCGAGTTCCGCTCGCGGGTCGGGCACGGCCGAGACGAGCAGCTGGGTGTAGGGGTGCCGCGGCCTGCCCAGCACGTCCTCCACCGGACCTGACTCGGCGATCTGGCCCGCGTACATCACCATGAGGTGGTCGGAGAAGTGGCTGACCAGGGACATGTCGTGGGTGACGAAGATGACCGCGAAGCCGAACTGCTGCTGCAGTTCCTTGACCTGGACCATGAGCGAGCGCTGCGCGACCACGTCGAGCGCGGACGTGGGTTCATCCATGATCACCAGGTCGGGGGTGAACAGCATCGCCATCGCGATCATCGAGCGCTGCCGCATGCCGCCGGACAGCTGATGAGGATAGCTCTTCAGGTGCACCGGGTCGATTCCGACCATCTGGAGCACCTGCGCCGACCGGCCGGCGATCTGGTCCCTGGACGTCATGCCGTGCGCGCGCAGCACATCCCTGAACTGCGCCCCGATCGACTTGACCGGGTTGAGCGCGTTCATCGCGCTCTGCATGACCACCGACAGGTCCTGCCAGCGGATCGCGGCCAGGTCGCTGTCGGTGAGCCCGACCATGCTCCGGCCTTTGAAGATCACGTCGCCGCCGGTGAGGACGGCGGGCGGGGCAAGCAGCTGGGCAATGGCGAAAAGCAGAGTCGATTTCCCGCAGGCGGACTCGCCGACGATCCCGATGAACTCACCCCGGCCCACCTCGAAGCTGACCCGGTCCACCGCCAGGATGATGCCGCGCTCCAGCGTGTACTCCACCGACAGGTCCTGGACCTGCAGTATCGGGCTTCCCAGCGGATGCTCCGCAGCGACACCCGGATACTCGTCAGCTGACACGCGTGACACGGCTGGCACGCCTCCTCCGCATGGGCCGCAGCGCCGGGTTGCCGACCTCGTCGAAGGCGTAGTTGAGCAGCGCGAAGGCCGCCCCGAGCACGGCGATGCAGGCCCCAGGCACTACGGCCCACCAGTACTGGCCGGTCTGCAGGGCTTCGTTGTTCTCGGCCCAGTAAAGCATCGTGCCCCAGCTGATGGCACTGGGGTCGCCCAGCCCGACGAACTGGAGGCTGGAGGCGAACAGCACCGCGTACAGCGCGTTGGTCAGGAAGGCCGCCACGATCAGCGAGGTCATGGTGGGAATGATCTCCACCATGATGATGTACAGGCTCCGCTCGCCCCGCACCCGCGCCGCCTCCAGGAAATCACGGTGCCGCAGCGAGAGGGCCTGCGAGCGCAGCTGGCGCGCGGTGTAGGACCAGCCAGTGATGGTGAGCACCGCGATGAGCACGAGTGTGCCCGAATTCTGCACGTAGGTGGCGATCACGATGAGCAGCGGGAACAGCGGGATGACCAGCAGCACGTCGGTGAGCACGTTGAGCGCCCCTTCCCACAGGCCGGACAGGTAGGCCGCCGCCACCCCGATGATGACGGCTATGCCGGTGGCCGCCAGCCCGGCGCCGATCGAGATGATCAGCACCTGCCGGGTTCCGAAGACCGCCGGGCGAAGATGTCCTGGCCGTACGCGGTGGTACCGAACGGATGCGCGGTCGAGGGGCCGAGGCTCCGACCGTAGATCTCGGCGCTCGGGTTGTCATGCGCGATCACGCCGGGGAAGAGAGCGATCAGGCAGAAGAACAGCAGCAGCACGGTTCCGGCCGTGGCTTTGCGGTTGGACCGCACCGCGCTGGCCATCCGGTGCAGCGCCTGGCTGGCAGGCGACCTCCTCCGGGTGCCGGGCTGGGTGACCGGAGGGAGTGGTGCGGCTGGTCCGGGCCCGATGGTGGGGCGCATCACGGCCATGGGCTACCTCGCTGTCCGGGTTCGCGGGTCCAGCAACGCGGTGGCGATGTCAGACAGCAGGATGGCAAGAAGGACCGCCACGGTGATCAGCAGGAACAGCGCCTGCATCAGCGGATGGTCCTCGTTCTCCACGGCCTGCAGCAGCATGTAGCCGACACCGGGATAGTCGAACACGTACTCGATCAGGATGGCGCCGCCGACCACGAACCCCAGTGACATCGCGAAGCCGGTGAGATTGGGCACGGCATCGGCAAGTTGNNGCTGATCATCGTGTTCCGCATGATGAGGATCCAGGTGCCGATGGTGGTGATCAGCAACGCGGCAGCAGGCATCACGGCGTGCTCCAGCACGTTTCCGATGAACGGCAGCGAGAACGAAGGCGTCACGCTGGGGTCGAAGGCGAAGGTGTACGGCAGCCACTGCAGCCGGACCCCGAACACCAGGATGAACATCATGCCGACCCAGAAGTACGGGATGGCGGAGGTGATGACGAACACCGGCGGCAGCACGCTGTCAAGGCCTCCGCCCCGCCGCCAGGCAGCGAGGATGCCGACCCCGGTACCGAGCACGAACGCCAGGGTCGTGGTCACGCCGACCAGGCCGAGCGTCCACGGGATGGCTCTGAGCACGACGTGGCTGACCGGGGTGGGGTAGAAGTACAGCGAGATCCCGAACTTGCCGGTTGCCACGTTGCCCAGGTAGGTGACGTACTGGGCAGCCAGGCTCTGGTGGGTGCTGACGCCGAACGCGGCCTCCAGTGCCTTGAGCGTCTGGCCGGTCACCCGGCCGTGGAACTTCGCTATCATCGCCAGCGCTGGGTTGCCCGGCATCATCCGTGGCAGCAGGAAGTTGAGCGTGATCGCCGCCCACAGGGTGATCATGAAGAAGCCCGCCCGGCGCAGCGCGAATCTCATCGCCGTCTCCTGGTGCTCATACCATCCTCCCGGTCTGCCCTGGCCGCCCGGGGGCGCGGCGGCCAGGGCAGACGACTCGGCGCTGCTACTTCGGTGCCACGTGCAGCAGCATCTGGCCCCAGTCCGGGTAAACGTAAGCGGCCGGCTGCGCGTAGGGGTTCTGCTTGGTGACCCAGCCGGTGAAGCTGGAAGTGTTGTACTGGTACCAGTTCACCTCCTCGGTGACCGGGATGAAAGGCACCTCCTTGAGCATGACCTGCTGCAGCTGGTTCACGACCTGGTGCTGCGTGGCGGGGTTCGCCGTGGCCGCGTANNCCGCCTTGAGCTCGGTCTGGATCACCTGGACCGCGGCGACCCAGTCGGAGTACCCACCGTTGTTGATGATGGTGAACGAGAGCGGCTGGCCCGATGGCGTGGCGAAGATGCCGTCCGAGCCCCGCCTGAACCCCGCCGCGGTCAGGATCGAGATCGCCTTGGCCGGGTTGTAGGCGTAGTTG
>DPMS01000405.1 GCA_003541285.1 Actinomycetota bacterium | reverse complement strand
GGGCCGGCCGCGCATGCCATGTTCCTGCGCCGGACCGGGCTCACGTTCATCTGCGTGTCCACCCTGTTCATCGGGCTGTTCGTCGCGGCTGAGACCTTCGCAGATCTGGGTGGCTGGCGCGCCGCCGCGCTCATCGCACTGTGGCTCCTGCCGATGGCGGCACTGTCCGCGCTGGCCTGGTACCGGCCCGGCTGGGCCACGGTGCCGCTCACCCTGCTGACCAGCGGGACGATCGCGCTGGCGATCTGGTTCGCCGCCGATCCTGGCGCATGGAGCGCCTTCGAGGACCGGACCGGCCCGGTCCGGGCGGTGGTCTCGTTCGCGATCACGCTGCCCCTCGGGCTCCTTGGCTGGCGCAGGCCGGTGACCGGCGGGTTCCTGCTGCTGGTGCTCGGGCTTGCCCCGGTCACGGTGGCGGCGATCGGATCCGGGTTCGGCGCCGCGTCGCTGACCGCCGTCAGCACACCACCGGTGCTCACCGGCGTGCTCTACCTGGTCGCCGACATTATCCGGCGGCAGGCGGCCAGCCCTGGACCAGTCCCGACGCAGGCCACGTCGCCAGAGGCCAGGCAGTCAGGCTCGTCATCCACAGCGTGGACGGCGGGCAAGCGCCGCCACGACCAGGAACGGGAACGGCCCCAGTCCGGCCAGCGCGAGAAGCCAGCCGGCCAGCCGCGGCGCGCCGCCGGCCGGCAGGGCAAGCAGGAGTACACCAGCGTTGGTGGCGGCCGCCCTGGCCGGCCAGCCGCGTTCAAGCACCGCCGTCAGGCGGCGATTGCCGGCTGGGCCGCCGCCCGCGACTACCGGGAGCAGGAACGTCAGGGCGCCGGTGAGGATCTGCGCCACTACGCCCAGGGCCAGGATCGGGACAAGTGAGCCAGCGAGCAGCCGGTCGGCCAGACCCGGCCCCGCGCTGAGCGCGGCAACGTCGGCGCAGATCCCCGCCAGCAGCCAGGCGTTGCCGGCCAGCAGCGCCCAGGCGGCCGCCGACCGTGGGGGACGCACCCGCATCTCCCGCACGGCGGGCACCAGCGAGCCCGCCACACCGGCGGCGTAGGTGAGCATCCCGGCCGCGGCCACCCACCGGGCCGCGCTGACATACGCGGTGGCGAGCAGCCCCCCGGCAGCGGCGGTGAGGCCCGCCACGGTTACCACCAGCACTCGCCGTGCCCACTGCGGGGCGTCATCGGCCATCCGGGTGCGCAGCACGGCCGGCCACAGCATGAACTCGGTGCCGAGAATCGCGAGTCCCAGCCAGCCGAGCAGGTTCAGGTGAGCGTGGGCCAGCCGGAGCGCGGTGTCCAGCCGCGCAGAGCTGACCACGTTCGTGGCCAGCAAGCCGCCCAGGGCCGCGCCGAGAGCAAGCGCCACGCCTGCGGCAAGGTAGTACCAGACCACCTCGCGAAGCCGGCCGGCCAGGACCGAGCCATGGGCCAGCCGTGCCAGGCCAGCGATCAGCCAGGTCACGGCCGTGATGACCAGCGCCGCGCCTGCCACGGCAAGGCCGCCGGACGAGGCGGAGACACCGGCCAGCACGGCGGCTATGCCGGCGTTGAGCACGGCCAGGCGCAGGTAACCCGGCCGCTGTGAAGCTGGGCGTGCGTGGAGCAGTGCCTCGGCGAAGTGCCAGCTCCAGACGAACACCGCGTTGGTGGCGGCACCGAGCACCAGCAGGTGCAGAGCCAGCCAGAGCGGCAGGCCCCAGCTGCTGTGGGCGATCACAGCCACCACTGCGGCCAGCAGGTAGGCCGCCACGATCCCGGCGGCGATCGTGTGCCGCCTCAGCCGTGGACGGTGGGCCGCTGGCTGGTACGCCCGCGGGGCGGCCGGTATCGGCTCGGACGGTTCGGCTGGTGCACTGTTCTCGCCTGGTACGGCGTGCACCCCTGGCGCGGCTGGCTCACCTGGCGCGGCGGGCATCTCCGGCTTCCTGTTCTCGGGCCCAGTTCTGTTTTTACAAATCTTTTTGATAGAAACTACCCTAATGCCTGCGGCACCCCGCTCACCGGGCAGGCTCTTCACCAGGCACAGTCCCCCAAGCAGTCTGGCGGCATGCCACCGGCCTTCACTGTGGCGAAAGGGGATGGCACTGCTCTCCGTCAGCTGGGACACGATCCGGCTTTTCCTGCATGTGCTCGCGGCAACCGTCTGGGTCGGCGGGCAGATCACGCTGGCAGCACTCGTTCCGGTGCTGCGCCGTCTGGGCACCGACATCCCGCGGGCTGCCGCCCGCCGCTTCAACCTGGTCGCCTGGCCCGCTTTCGGTGTGCTGGTCATCACCGGGATCTGGAACATCGTGGCCGTGCGGTCCAAGCTCAGCGGTGGCTATGAGACCACTTTGATCATCAAGCTGATCGTGGTCGCCATCTCGGGTGTCACGGCCGCGCTGCACACCCGGGCCAAGAGCCCGGCGGGCCTGGCCGTGTTCGGTGCGCTGACCGGGATCAGCGCGCTCGCTGCCCTTTTCCTGGGAATCCTGCTCGCCGGCTGACGGGATGGCCGGCTCACGCAAGGCCCCCGCTCGCGCCCGGGCCCCTGGCCGCGGTCCAGGCCTACCGGCCAGGCCCGGCACCGCCTCCCCAGTTGCCAGCCACCACGGGTCCGCCTGACAGCGGGAATTCGACGCAGAACGTTGTCCCTTTCCCGGGCGTGCTGCGCACAGTCACGCTCGCGTGATGCGCATCGATGATCGCCTTGGCGATGGCGAGCCCGAGACCCGCCCCCGGCGTGTCCACCCTGTCCAGGCTGCGGAAGAACTTCTCGAACAGGTGCTCCTGGTCCTCCGGCGAGATCCCGATGCCGGTGTCGGAGACTTCGAGCCGGACGCGATGGCCGGCCGGGCGCACGGCAACCTCAACCGACCCACCGGCCGGGGTGAACTTCAGCGCATTCGACAGGAGGTTCTCGATCAGCACGTCGATACGGTTCCGGTCGGCCATGATCGGCGCGCTGGGCATGCCCACGAACCGGAGGTGAATGCCCTGTGCCACGGCGGCAGGCCGCAGCGCCTCCACCGTGTCCGCGGCGGTTTCCTGCAGGCTCACCTCTGTCAGCGTCAGCGCGATCATGCCCGCCTCGGCGCGGGAGACGAACAGGAGGTCGTTCGCGATGATGAGGAGCCGGTCGGCGTTGCGCACCACCACGTCGAGCAACTGACGCTGCCCGGCCCTCAGCGGGCCGGCCGCAGAGTCCTGCAGAAGTTCCAGGTAGCCGATGATCGAGGTCAGCGGTGTCCGCAGGTCATGCGAAACGACGGAGATCAGATCGTTCTTGGCCTTGTCCATCTTGCGCAGCAACTGCTCCTGCACCGCTGCCGCGGCGAGGCGGCGTTCCACGGCCCCGGACCGCAGCAGCAGCACCACGACGATCACAAAGCCCAGACCGACGGCGACAAGGTCGCCGGCAGCCTTCAGGGTCGTGGCCCGGCTGGCCGCCCGCGTGTTCTCATCCGCCGTCCGCTGGAGGGCGGCACCGAGGACGCGGAACGCCGGATCTACCCGCTCTTCATCGACCCTCCGGGCCGCCCCGATCTGCCCGGCCCCGATCAGGCGCAACTCCTCGCCGACCGCCGCCGCGTACACGGCAAGCACCCGGTGCGCCAGCCCGCCGGCGGGCTCGATCTGCTGGGGATCCCCTGCTATCGCCCCGAGCAACTGCCTGATCCGCGCAGCCCGCGCCGGCGGCACCCGGCCATCGCCGATCGACCGCCATTCCAGCGCATTGACCTGACTTGCGGCCAGCTCCGCCGACACCGCGTGCGAAGCAGCCTCCCCGCGGCTGTTCCCGTAGCTGCCGAAGGCGATCAGCGTCGCGACGATCGCCAGCGCCACCAGCAGCGATGCGCCGAGCCAGGCCCACTCCCGGCGGGTCAGCCGCCGGAACCACGCCGGCTGCTGCGCGCGAGCCCCCTCGCGCATGTGATCACTATGCCCCCGGGCCAGCCGATTCAAGCTGGGGGACGCAGCCGGCCCGCACCCCCCGGCACCGCGCCCGGTTCAAGCCTGGGGATGCAGCCGCGCCGGGACCGTACGCAGCGCACCAGCGAAGCCGGTTCAAGCCTGGGGATGCAGCCGCGCCGGGACCGTACGCAGCGCACCAGCGAAGAAGGCGAGCATTGCCGCGAACACCACCGCCCACACCGCGAAAGCCACCCATGCCCCGTCCCTGCCGACCGTGACCAGCCACGGCACACCAAGGGCAGCGCCCAGGGCGTGGCTGGCGGCGCTGTACATGCCGAGCGGGAAGACCATGCTCCACAGCCCCGGCTCATAACGCAGCCGGACCCGCCGCATGAGGTGCCGCCACACTCCCAGGCCGATCAGCAGCGGGATCAGCCAGGTGCCGAACGCCCACAGCACCACCGAAATCCCGGCCACCAGCGGATGGACCGCCGCCATCAGCGGATCCGCCGGCAGGCCCAGCAGTTTCGCCCCCGCCAGCACACTGATCGCGGTCGCCCCCATGAACACCCAGTAAGCGGGGGTCAGCGTGGCCGGCTCGACCGGGAAGTGCAGCAGGCCCATCAGGACCAGGCCGGCGATGAGCAGATACAGCACCACCCCGACGGCCCAGAACCCCACCGCCACCGCCGCCAGGCCGCTGGCCAGGGGCGGCCGGAGGGAAGCGAGCGAGACAGCGACCGACTGAGTGCCAACGATCCACAGGAACCAGGTCCCGTTACTGCCCGCGAGTGCCGAACGCGTGCCGTGCCTGGTCACCAGCCCCAGCGGCATGCCGTAGCTGAGCAGGACCCAGGCCAGGCTGGCCAGGATCAGCAAAGCCGCGGTCGCGCCGTAGTGCCCGTCGGCGGCCAGCCGCGAACCGAGCACATCCGATCCGGCGACGAAGGTGAAGAACGCGAACGCCTTGCGCGGCTCGGCGGCGTCGGCCAGGAACTGGTGCGGGTAGGCGGCCAGGCGCCAGCCGTAGGCCACCATCAGCACCAGGTAGCACACGATGGTCAGCCCGACCATGGCGCCGGACAACGTGGCGGCCCCGTCGAGGGCCACCGCCGTGGACACGATGCCGGTGGCCATCACCAGCGCGAAGTACCCGGGGAACAGGTCCTTGATTCCCGTCCGCAGCCGGGTGAGGCAGGTGCCCGGCTGCGCCCGCTCTGGGCTGCCCATGTCAGTAGGGAACACCGATCCTGCGCCACCGCCGCCCGCTGGTGCCGGGCTCGGCCGGCGGCGATGCCCTCCGGCTCCGGTACACGATGAACGGCCGCCACAGGTACCACAGCGGGACGCTCCAGGCATGGACCAGGCGGCTGAACGGCCAGACCGCCCAGATCAGCCAGGCGGCGGTCGCGTGGACCTGGTAGAGCAGCGGCGCCCCGGCGATGGCCGCGGTATCCGGCTGGAAGGAGAACAGGCCCCGGAACCAGGGGGCCACGCTGGCCCGGTAGTTGTAGCCGTGCCCCAGCAGGTTGACTCCGATGGTGGGGATGATGCCGGTGAGGATGACGATCAGCAGCAGCACGAGCGCCACGTAGTCGACGGCGTTGGTGGTCGCCCGGACCCGGGGCACCAGCAGGCGCCGGCCGGCCAGGATGACCACGCCGCCGATCACCAGCACGGCGGCGACAGTCCCGGCCGC
>DPMS01000804.1 GCA_003541285.1 Actinomycetota bacterium | reverse complement strand
CACCGTCGCGCCTGACCCGGCTCTGGCAGCCGTGATCGAGACACCCGTGTATGACCTGACGGTGTTCAAGCTGCACTTCGGCAAGCTGACGCTGAAGGCCTATACCAAGGGCGAGCATGTGCTGCGGTTCGAGGCCATCACCCATAACACCGGCGAGCTGCGGACCGGGCGGGTCCTGGACCGGTTCTGCGACATCGTCACCGCGCTGGCCGGGATGCTGGACAGGTTCCTGACCGTCTGCGACAGCGTGCACGCCTCCTTCGCTGACGACCACACCCCCGGCCAGCTGCCGCAGCCAGCCCGGCTCGGCGCGACCCGGCTGGGCGGGATCGACATCAACCGGCCCCGAGCCCGCGCCGCGCTATCAGCGGCGCTTTCCCTCGCTTCCCGCCCCGCCGGGTTCACCGCCGCAGACTTCACCGCCAAGATCCAGGTCATCACCGGTGACACCGGCTACACCGCCCGCCAGGCCGCCTACGACATGCGCAAACTGCGCGCCAAGCACCTCATCAACCGGCAGGGCTGCTCCCGCCGCTACCAGACCCCGCCCGACGCTGTTCGCACCATCGCTGGCATCCTCCTCCTCCGCGACCAGGTCCTCATCCCATGCCTGGCCGCAATCCGCGACCCAGCGCTCGCGCCACCGCCAGCAAGCCCGAGCCCAGCCGACCAGCACTACGCCGCGCTCCGCACCCAGATGCGAGCCCTGCTCCACAACTGCGGCCTCGCCGCAGCATAACGACAACAATTTGTCGATCATGATTTTGCAAGCGTCTAGGCCAGTATGTGGCAAGCACGCTGCAGCGGAGGATCGACAAAGGCATCTCCGCTGTGGAGACCGAACAGGCCCGCATCGACGAGGTGCGCCTTACCGCGGTCCCTGACCAGATGGCGAGCCGCCGGAAATGGCGCGGCTGAACGCGGGCTCCAGCGTATGACGCCGCTCAGGATGCTGAGATATGCTGACGTGCTCGGTGGGGCCTCCTTTGGCTGTCTTGAATTCACCTGGCTACCAGAGCGTGGTCACAGCCTGGCAGCTCGACTACTGCTTCGATCCCGCCCGCAGCAAACGCGATCAATACGCCTGGCGGGGACTGGAGACCTACGGCCCGTTCAGCCGCGACACCTTCGCGCGGCCGACCCCGCGCAGCCTGGTCGTCTTGCCCCAGGCCGCGATATGCCCACGATATGCACCGGCTCGTAGCATCGGGAGCATGCGTGTGTTGGTCGTCGAGGATGAGCTCTATATGGCAGAGGCCATCCGCGATGGGCTGCGCCTGGAAGCGATTGCGGCCGACATCGCCGGTGACGGCGACACGGCGCTGGAGTTGCTGAGCGTTAACGCCTACGACATCGCCGTCCTCGACCGTGACATTCCCGGGCCCTCCGGTGACGAGATCGCCGAGAGCATTGTCGCTTCCGGTAGCGGCATGCCGATCCTGATGCTCACCGCTGCGGACCGGCTTGACGACAAGGCCTCCGGGTTCGGGCTCGGCGCCGACGACTACCTCACCAAGCCGTTCGAGCTGCGAGAGCTCGTGCTCAGGCTCAGGGCACTCGACCGCAGGCGCACCCACCACAGGCCGCCCGTGCTAGAGATCGCTGGCCTGCGTCTGGATCCGTTCCGCCGGGAGGTCTACCGGGACGGCCGCTTCGTCGCGCTGACCAGGAAGCAGTTCGCCGTGCTCGAAGTTCTCGTCGCCGCCGAAGGTGGTGTCGTCAGCGCCGAAGAGCTCCTGGAACGGGCGTGGGATGAGAACGCAGACCCGTTCACCAATGCCGTGCGCATCACAGTCTCGGCCCTGCGCAAGCGTCTCGGCGAACCATGGGTCATCGCTACGGTGCCCGGCGTCGGCTACCGCATCGATACAGGACCAGGCGCCGGCGCTGCTGGAGGCGAACGTGGATAGGGCCCCGGGTTTGAGTGTTCGCCTCAAACTTACCCTCAGCTACGCCGGGTTCCTCATGCTCGCAGGTGCCTTGCTGCTCGCTACCGTGGGGTTCTTCTACCTCCACCTACCCCGCGGTGCGATCTACGCCACCGGTGACTTTCTGATCAACACCCCCCTCCTCCTGCGTTCGTTCGCTCCGGTCGCGGCCATCGCGCTGGCGTTCCTGCTGGTATTCGGTCTCCTGGGAGGGTGGATTCTCGCAGGGCGCATGCTCGCCCCCCTGACTCGCCTCACAGACGCCACACGGATGGCCGCGAATGGGTCGCTGTCCCACCGGATCCGGCTACGGGGGCGCAGCGATGAGTTCCGCGAGCTCGCCGACGCCTTCGACGCCATGCTCGCGCGGCTCGAGGCGCATGTCGCCGAACAGGAGAGGTTCGCGGCCAACGCTTCCCACGAACTGCGTACCCCGCTGGCGATCACGCAGAGTCTTCTCGACGTGGCCCGCAACGATCCGAACCGTGACAGCGGCGAGCTCGACGAACGCCTCCGCGCCGTCAACGCCCGGGCGATCGACCTCACCGAAGCATTGCTGCTGCTCAGCCGCGCCGGCCAGCGGTCGTTCGCCCGAGAACACGTCGACTTGTCCCTCATAGCGGAAGAAGCCACCGAAACACTCCTCCCCCTCGCAGAAAAGCACGGCGTCACCATCGAGCCCTCCGGTGACATCACCCCTACCATCGGCTCACGCGCTCTCTTGCTGCAACTGACCACGAACCTCCTGCACAACGCGGTCGTCCACAACCTCCCCGAACACGGCACCGTGCAGGTCAGCACCGCCATCTGCCCCGAGTCCGTCGTGCTCACTGTCGAAAACACCGGCGACAAGCTCAGCCCACAGTTGGTCTCGACGCTCACCGAGCCGTTTCAGCGCGGCACCGAACGCATACGCACCGGCCACGCGGGTGTCGGCCTCGGCCTGGCAATCGTCAAGAGCATCACCCAAGCACACGACGGGACTCTTACCCTCACCCCCCGGGCCGCTGGGGGGCTCTGCGTCACGGTGCAACTACCCGCCGCGCCACCGCACACTGGCAGGTGACGATCAGCGGAATTGCCGCTCGCCGCCCGGCCCCGGGAGGAATAGTCAAGGCCTGTGGATCAGCGTGTCATGCGACGTGAGTGTCACCGCTTGCTGATTGGCCGGGTCGTCCGGGGAGGACTCCGCTGGCGGACGACGGGTCCAGGTCGCACGCTTGTAGCGCGACCACTAGCAGCGAGGTCGCCGGGGTCTGCCGTGGGTGTCGGCTACCGCGACGCACCGGGGTCTTCCAGCGCGGCGGCCCGGCGCAGGACCCGCTTGCCGCTCTCCCGCGCGGCGGCGAGTTCCTCGTGCCGGGGGTGATGGCGGTGGTGAAGATGAGGGTGCCGGTGTCGTCGAGGTGCCGCGGGGAGTGGCCGATGACGACGTCGCCGCTGGGCGCTCGCAGCCCGGCCACGGTGATCGGCCCCGGGCCTCGGGCCGGCGGGGTCGCCGTCGGGCGCCTCGACCACGTTCTGCGGCCCGGTGATGTGCACTGTCCGCCCTGCGAATAGATGCCGCCGCCGGCGTTGCCGTTGTTGGCCGCGAGCGCGGTCTCCACCTGGGCGGCGGTGAGGCCGAGCGCGGCGCCGGCGCGCTGCAGCAGCGCGGCGGCGATCGGCCCGTCGAGATGAGCCTGGCGGCCCGCCGGGGATGGGAAGAAGTCGGCAATGCCGAATGTCGAGTCATCGATCTTGATGGCGAACCAGGCGGTCGTCTCGGGCTCGGCCTGGGCCAGCGGCAGGGCGCTGGCGAGAAATCCGGCGAGCTCATCTTCCTTTCCCGGCCTGGCCTGCAATGTAACGAGCAGTCCTACGGTGACCATGTGCTGTCTCCTTGCTGTTGGCGGGCCCCGGCCGTATCGTCGCCCA
>DPMS01000776.1 GCA_003541285.1 Actinomycetota bacterium | reverse complement strand
CGCTGAACGTCCGATCGGGACTGCCGCCTGCTGAGTTGGCTCCCTGCCTGTGAGGATTCGTCCTCGCTGGAAGGATGATCAGCGGTCTTCAGCAAGACCCCCGGGCGGGCCGCGCCGACCCGCGCCGCTGATCGGCGAGCACACGCAGGACGTCATCGACGAGTTGCGCGGCGCGTCGAGCTGGAACGGAAGGTAACCGGATGCGGCTGGATCCCACCGAGCTGACCGAGGACGAGCAGGCGCTGCGTGAGGGAGTGCGTGCCTTCCTCGCCGCGCGCCTGCCCGCGGGCAGCTACCCCCTCGGCCTGGGCATGGGCGGCGACGTCGACCCGCAGTTCTCGCGCGACCTCGGCGCGAAGGGCTGGCTGGGCATGGCGCTGCCGAAGGAGTACGGCGGCGGCGGGCGAAGCGCCGTCGACCGGCTCGTCGTCGTCGAGGAGTTGCTCGCGGTCGGTGCCCCGGTGGGCTACCACTGGGTGGCCGACCGCCAGTCCGGCCCGAACATCGCCGCCAACGGCACCGAGGAGCAGAAGCGGTACTTCCTGCCCCGCATCGCGCGCGGGGAGCTGTGCTTCGCGATCGGCATGAGCGAACCGGACTCCGGCTCTGATCTCGCCTCGGTCCGCACCAAGGCCACCCCGGCCGACGGCGGCTGGCTGATCAACGGCCGCAAGATCTGGACCACTGCGGCGTACGCCGCCACTCACATCCTCGGCTTGTTCCGCACGTCCCGCGATCGCTACGGCGGGTTGACCCAGTTCATCGTCGACACGAAGTCGGAGGGGCTGACTGTCTCGCGGATCCCGTTCATCGACGGCACGCAGGAGTTCTGCGAGGTCGCGTTCGAGGACGTCTTCGTGCCCGACAGCATGCGACTGGGCGCGGTCGGAGCCGGGTGGCGTCAGAACACCGCGGAACTAGTGCTCGAGCGCGGCGGCGCCGACCGGTGGATGTCGCTGATACCGGTGCTGGAGCACTGGGCGGCGAACGTCTCCGGACGGGTGCCCGGGTGGGCGCAGGCCGACCTCGGGTCGATCACCGCGCGGTGCTGGGCGTTCCATGGCATGTCGCTGGCGATCGCGCGCATGGTCGACGATGGCCTGTCGCCCACGATAGAGGCCGCGCTGGCGAAGGAGATGGCCACCCGCTTCGAGCAGGAGTGCATCGAGATCGTCACCCGCCACTACGGCCGCACGCCGCAGCTGACTTCGCCCGACCCGTACGAGTCGCTGCTGGCCCGCGCGATCCTGACCGGCCCGTCGTGGACGATCCGCGGCGGCACCACCGAGATCCTGCGCAACATCATCGCGAAGGGACTGACCCGGGAATGAACCAGAATCCCGAGCTGACTGGGCTGGTCGATGAGTTCTTCCCCGAGACGTTCGGCCCGGACGTGATCACTGCCGTCGAGCGGGACGGGCCGTCGGCCGTGCTGTGGAGGGCCACCGAGGAACTCGGCCTGCCGCTGATCGGCATCGCCGAGGAGAACGGCGGCTCCGGCGGGACACTGGGCGACCTGCTCACCGTGCTGCGGGGCGCCGGCCGGTGGGCGGTGCCGCTGCCGCTGGCGGAGACCAGCCTGGCCGCCTGGCTGCTCGCCTCCTCCGGAGCGCAGGTACCCGCCGGCCCGATGACCGTCATCCCCGACGCGAGCGGGCTGCGCATGGACGGCGACCTGCTCACCGGCGACACGCGAGCGGTCCCGTGGTTGCGCGGCGCGGCCCGGATGGTCGCCGTCATGGACGGGCGCGTGGTCGCGGTCGATCCGGCCGCCCTCGACGTGACACCGGGCACGGACCTGGCCGGCATGCCCAGCGACCTCGTCACAGCGTCCGGCGTGCCGGCCGAGACGTACACCGCCGACGTCACAGCCGACGACGTGCTGCTGCGCGGGGCGCTGCTGCGCTCGGCGCAGATCGCGGGCGCCATCACCGGCGCGTACGAGGTGACCCGCACCTACGTCAAGGAGCGGGGGCAGTTCGGCAAGCCGATTGCCCAGTTCCAGTCGGTGCAGATACACCTCGTCGAACTCGCGCAGGCCGCCACCCTCACCACGCTGTGCGTGGAACGCGCCGGACGGGCCGCGGCCATCGGAACAGCGTCGTTGGAGATCGTCGCCACAAAGTCGGTGGCCAACCGGCACGCCGGGGTAGCCGTGCGCGCCGCGCACCAAGCGCACGGCGCGATCGGCATGACCCGCGAGTACCGGCTGCAGTACCTCACCCGCCGCCTGCACACCTGGCGCGGCGAGTTCGGTGACGAGACCAGCCTCAACCTGCGCCTCGGGACCGCGATGGCCGACTCGGGCGGCATCATCGCCGCTGCTACCTCCGTTGCCTCAACCGTAGGAGTCTGACCGTGGCCGACGAGATCACCGTCACCGAGGACGGGCACATCGCAGTCATCGAGATCAACCGGCCGCCGGCCAACTACTTCGACCGCAAGCTGATCGCCCAGATCGCCGCCGCCGCCGCCGATCTGCAGGCGGGCGGTAAACGGGCGATCGTGCTGTGTTCGGAGGGCAAGCACTTCTGCGCCGGCGCCAACTTCGGCAGCGGTGAGATGGCCGCCGACCGCGAGCGCGCAGCACAGGAACTGTACCGCGAAGCGGTGCGCATCTTCGAGATCGCGGTTCCCATCATCGCGGCCGTGCAGGGTTCCGCGGTCGGCGGCGGCGTCGGCCTGGCGTGCGCAGCCGACTTCCGCGTCGCCTCACCGTCGACGAAATTCCACGCCAACTTCTCCGCGCTCGGCTTCCATCAGGGCTTCGGCCTGAGCGTCACGCTGCCCGAGATCGTCGGGCTGCAGCAGGCGATGGAACTGCTCTACGTCAGCCGGCGCATCGACGGGCAGCGGGCGCTGGAGATCGGCCTGGTCGACCGGCTGGTGCCCGACGGCACGCAGCGAAGCGAAGCGATCGCCTGGGCCGCCGAGATCGCCGAGTACGCCCCGCTGGCCGTGCAGTCGATGAAGCAGACGCTGCGCGCGCCGCTCGTCCAGAAAGTCCGCGCCGTGCTCGAGCGCGAGCTATCCGAGCAGGCCCGGCTGTGGGCCACCGAGGACAGCAAGATCGGCATCGCTGCCAACCTGGCGCGCGAGAAACCGGTGTTCACCGGCCGCTAGCAGAACGCCTTGCGCTCGGCGATGTCAGCACCGAGTTGGTCAGCGATGCGCTGGTGATGGCCTTCCGGCAGTCCAGTCGCCCCGCTGCATTGGACGAATACCCACGGCTACGTGGCGCTGGACGCGTTCGGGTTCGGCTGGGCTGCTTGCGACGGACTGAATGATGCTGGCCTGTCGATCGGCACGCTGTGGCTCCCGGAGACCGACCTTCCGCAGGTACCGCCCACGTCCGGCGCCGCTCCTGCAATTGATCTCATCCACTTCGGGCAACGGGTCCGGACTGCTCGGCTTGCCCGGAGACGTGACGCCACCCTCTCGCTACGTCCGGGCGGCTGTGCTGTCGACCGTTTCCACGGAGGCAGAAGACGCCCGCGCCGCTGTGAACCAATCCCGCCACGAAACGGCAAACGCTGCCACTTCCGGGCACCTGAACCCGCCACATCATCCGGGGTGCTTTCCTCATAACCGCGCGGAGAAGGAGGTAGCCGCGCGTCGTGCTTGGCCCGATGCCCGAAGCTGGAATCAGGTCCCTGCTGGGGCGTCATTGCCCGATCCCGCTGCCGCCCACGGCATCTCGCGGGCCGAGGTCTATCTGGTGGTGCAGGATGCGGCCGCATACCACGCCCGGGCGTGACTGCTGGCCCACTCTGGCTAGGCCCTGCGGCGCGGTGACCTTGCCCTGTGCTTGCGCCAGATGCGCGGCGAGCGGCGCCCATGAAGGGCCAGTGGTCTGTCATGCGGGTGAACAGTATGAGAACTTGAGCATGGTGAGCGGATGATGGTCTCCAGCAGGCCCAGTGAGGGGAGGTGCCGGATATGACTGTGGACGGCCATTTCGGCCGGGTAGCTGCGGTCTATGAATCGCTGCGCACTACCGACGAGGGGCCGGTGCGCATGATCGGCCAGTTCCTGCCTGACCGGCCAGTCACCGGCCTGGATGTCGGCTGCGGGACGGGACGGTACTCGCGGTTGCTGCGCGCCGTGCTGCCGGAGGGCTCGCTGCTGGTCGCGGCCGACGTCTCGCCGGCCATGCTGGCACAGCTCAGGGCCGGTGACCGCGGCCACGCCGTTGGGGTGGTGCCGCTGCTGGCAGCCGCCGAAGAGCTGCCATTACGGGCCGCCAGCCTCGATGTGGTCACCGCGTTCAACTGCGTTCACCACTTCGACCTGGGCGGCTTCCTGACCGCCACCGCGCGGGTGCTGGCGCCCGGCGGCCAGCTGTTCATCTACACCCGCACCCCGCAGCAGAACGCGCGGACGATCTGGGGCCGCTACTTCCCGGGTTTCACCGAGCACGAGCAGCGCCTTCACAGCGAGGACGCGTTGCGGGACGCCATCAGACGGACCGGCGGGCTCACGGTGGTCGCAACCCAGACCTTCCAGCATCCGCGCACCAGCACAGCCGGGCGGCTCCAGGCCCAGGTGGAGGGGCGCCACTACTCGACGTTCTCCCTCTACCCGCCGGATGAGTTGCGCGCGTCCATCGCGGCGTTCCTGGCCCGTCTACCCAGCCCCGAGGTCTCCTGGGTTGACGAGCACCTCCTGGTCGTCGCCGGCGGCAACAACCAGACGGGGCCTGACGGGCCGGGCAGCCCGGCGAGCCAGGCGATCAACGATCAGGCCCTCCAGATCACCGCCGGGCGCGCCGGCCAGGCTCCCACAAGGCGTCCTGGGGGCCACGCGCAGATCACTCAGTTATGCACCCGGTCGGCTGCTGGCGACGACCTCCGGCAGAGCGCCCCGATCGGCGGGGTATTCGTGCGCAGTACGCGCGGATATCAGCTGTGCTGCATCACATTCCGTAACGACCTGGGGCGTATTCAGGCAGATGCCGCTGACCGCCATTTGACCCGCCGCGGCCGTTTGAGGCCCGGAGTTGCTCGGTGGCGCCCGGCGTGCGGTGCTGGCCAGCGACGCCATTTGGGCTACTATCCGCGCCGTGGGCATCCTGGACATCCTGGTGAGCCGTCTCCCCGACGGTATGGTCGCGACCGACGCTGAGATCCTGCGTGAACGGGCCATCGACTCCTGGGCGCTGGCGCTTCTTCGACGTGCCCGGGGCGATGAGCTACCTGTACCAGCCGCGGTAGTTTTTCCGGCCGCCACCGAGGACGTGGCGACGGTGCTGGCCTGGGCTTCGGAAACGCGAATGGCCGTGATCCCCCGGGGGGCTGGTTCTGGCGTTTGTGGTGGGACTGAGGCCGATATGGGGTCAGTCGTTCTCGACCTCTCCCGCATGAACCGCGTCACCGGCGTCGACCTGGTATCGCGAGTGGTGCACGTCCAGGCCGGCGTGCGCGGCGGCCAGCTGGAGGACGTCCTTGCCGGGCATGGGCTGACGGTCGGCCACTACCCGCAATCGATCGCCATTTCCACCGTGGGTGGCTGGATCGCCGCGTCCTCTGCCGGGCAGGCGTCCACGGGTTTCGGGGCTATCGAGGACGTGCTGCTGGGGCTCACCGCGGTCCTCCCGCAGGGCGAGATCGTTCGCTGCCGGCCGGTCCCGCGTTCTGCGGCCGGACCGGACCTGCGGCGGCTCCTGGTCGGGTCCGAAGGCACGTTGGCAGTGGTGACCGAAGCGACACTGGCGTGCCGGGCCCGGCCGGCCGGCTGGGAGTGGCTGGCATTCGGGTTCCCGTCGTTCGGGTCGCTCGCTGACGGCCTCCGGGAAGCCGTGCGCGCGGAGACAGGGGCTGCCGTCATCCGAGGTTACGATGAGGCCGATGCCAGACTGAGTTTTGGGGTGCTCGGTCATTCCGGCGGGTGCGTGGGGATGCTCGGCTTCCCGGCCGGTCTGCGGGGGCTGGCAGACCGGAAAGGGCTGGCCTGCGAGGTAGTGCTGCGGGCGGGGGCATCAGGCGAACTCGGCTCCTCGTATGGGGAGCACTGGTGGGAGCACCGCAATGATGCCGTCGACACCTACCTCCGGATCATGGGGCCCGATCGCGCGTTCGGCCCAGGAGTGGTGGTGGACACGATGGAGGTCGCCGGGCTGTGGTCCGCGGTGCCAGAGCTGTATGCGGGCATCCGGGCAGCCCTGGCAGCGCACTCGGACGCCGTGGGCTGCCATCTGTCCCACGTTTATCCGTCCGGCTCGTCGCTGTACTTCACTTTTCTGGTCAGCGGAGCCGACGACCGTGACGCAGAAGCGCGATATCTTGCGGCGTGGGACCAGGCCGTGCGAAGCTGTGCGGCCGTGGGCGGAACCCTCACCCACCATCACGGGGTGGGGCGGCTGAAGTCCCGCTTCCTGGCCGGGGAGATTGGCGAGACCGGCGTGGACGTCCTGAGGAGGATCAAGGCCGCCCTCGACCCCGAGGGGATCATGAACCCG
>DPMS01000851.1 GCA_003541285.1 Actinomycetota bacterium | reverse complement strand
CGCAGCCAGGCCTGCGCGTCGTCGGCGGCGAGCCTGACCCGCCCGCCGCGTTCGGGGAGTGTCGCGAGCACCGTGTGGGCGGCGGCCAGCTTGCCCGAGCGCAGGCCCTGTTCGGTGTACTTGCGGAACTCCCCCGCCGCCGTTTCGTCGTCGCGGTAGGCGTCGGGGAAGAGCCTGGCGAGCACGGGATCGTCCGGCGGGGAGGTCGGGCCTCCGGCGCCGAGCATCGCCGCAAGTTCCCGGTCGTCCGGTAGCTGCTCCCCCGGGCCGGGCTGCCCCGGCCGGCCTGCTCCCGGCCCCGGCTGCCCCGGCTGGCCTGGCCTTTGTCCCGGCTGGCCTGGACCTGGTGGCTGCTGCTGGCCGGGCATGGGCGGATCGGTGACGGACTGCCAGACCGCGCCGGTGTCGTCCTCGCCCTCGCCGATCAGTTCCGCCACCTGGCTGACCAGGGTGCGGACGATCCCCGCCTGGGCGGCGGTGAACCGGGCGGACACCCCGCCCTGCGCCCGGCGGAAGCCTCCCGTGATCTCCTCCTCACCAGGGCTTTCCGGGTCGTCTTCCCCCGGCAGACCCTCGTGCTGGCCGCCGCTCACCGGTCGTGGCTCACCGTGGCCCACAGCCCGTACCCGTGCAGGGTCTCGGCGTCGCGCTCCATCGACTCGCGGGTGCCTGCCGACACCACGGCCTTGCCCTTGTGATGCACGTCGAGCATGAGCTTCTCGGCCTTCGGCTTGGCGTACCCGAACACCTTCTGGAACACGTAGGTGACGTACGACATGAGGTTGATCGGATCGTTCCAGACGATCGTCACCCACGGCAGGTCGGGCACGGCATCCAGACCGGCCTCCTCGCGCTCAACCTCGGCGGGCGCCACGCTCATTGCTCATCACCTCCCCAGGCCCAGATTTCTACTGTGCCAGGACAGCGGCCCAGGCGCGAACCGAGCCTGGTGATCGCGCCGACGGATGGCGGCAGCAAGCACGGCGGCGAGCGGCAGCCGCGGGCCAGGCAGGCAGACCACGAACCGGCGCGACCGCGACGGCAAGCACCAACCGCGCGGGCCGCGCCGCGCATCACAGCGGCGCAGAACCCGCGCGCACCAACACGTGCATCACAGCGGCGCGAACCGGCGCACGCAACGAACAATCCGGCCGCGGCCGCGCCGCGCGCCCAGGACGCGCGCAAGCGCGGCCATACGGCGCGAGCCACCCTGCGGCCACCGGCCCGCCCCGCGCCGACCGCAGCGGGCACCACCGCCGCGCCGGCAGGCCCTGGCGCCCCAGCCGACCGCCCCGGCCCGCAGCCACCCGAGCCACCATGATCATCTTGATGCATAGGTGCGTGGTGGAACGGCAGCAACTGAGAAACGGGCGAAACGGACAGGCGAACGGCCAGGGAAGACAGGGCATCGGTCATGAGGACGAGGACCAGGACGGCCGGAAGCATCGCGCAATCATGACGACAGCCACCGCGCGATGCGGCTCGCAGCCAGGCGGCACTAGACCCGCGCGAGTCGAACCCGCGCACCAGCACGGAGGCAAGCAGGACACGCAACGGTCAGCACAACACCCGGGGTATTGAGGGTCACTGAAATTCACGCCTTGGACCGTCGTGTCGTCACTGATATCGGACGACGACGGCGGCGGGCC
Source organism: Actinomycetota bacterium (assembly GCA_003541285.1). Taxonomy (GTDB): domain Bacteria; phylum Actinomycetota; class Actinomycetes; order Streptosporangiales; family Streptosporangiaceae; genus UBA9676. The sequence continues at coordinate 2,888 of DPMS01000851.1, read as the reverse complement.
CTCAGCTCAGGCGAATACGACTTTCAAGCGCGCCCGGCCGTGGTCATCCGTCCACGACGTCACCCCCGTCGGAGAAGTCCCGGGCCGCGATGCCCTCAGCGCGCTAGCCACGTCGCCGGCGAAAGTCATGGCCGTGACTGCCGGCATCTCGATGACGTTATCAATCGACTCGGTGCCGCCGAGCGCAATAGATGGCACATAGACCCAATGGTTGCCCATGTCAATCGGCCCACGACGCTGCACTGCTTCGATCGTGAGCTCGTCGTACGGATCACGGGCATTACGAAGAAACTCATTCACCATGAAGTCCTCAAACGAACCAGCGATCACCTGCGGCCGCAGCAGTGTCCCCTCAAGGAAGTAAACCTCCTGATCTAGATCCCCAGACGCTCCACGGCGGTAGGCATACTGATCACCCATGCAGTCTCACCGAACATGAGATACGGATCCGTCCGGTCGTCCCATGCGAAGCGCCAGACTTCGCTGGCATTCCATGACGCGAGGTCGGAAATTGACGCGGCGCGACCTCGTGAGGCGTCGCGCAAGCGGCGCAGGGCGCACCAGCCTGCCAGCCCTGCCCCGTGTCCTGCTACCGAATGGCCGCCAGGAGCGCGGGCAGATCCTGACGCGCCTCAGCCACGAAGACGAAGATCTCAGATGGCGCGAGGTCCGGGCCCAGCCACAGGTATATGTCGGCTTCGCTGTCGCTTTCACTCACAACGATGACGCTGTCCCCGCCCATCCCCCCGTCCGATTCTAGGAAGACCATCCAAGGGCCCGGGCTTGCAGAAGCGATGCGCATACCGATCTCGGTGGCATCCTCGGTCGGCAGAGGACTGCCGCCCTGGCCCGCCTCCTCAATCGTCCGGCCCTGCGTGCCGGAAAACACCTCGCCAGGCGGGTAAAGAACCTCACGCGTACCACCGTGCGCGATGATCGTCGAATCCGGTATCGAACTACCTGCCCCTACTTCTTCTGGGGCACGGCCGATGATACCAGCGATGGCGTCGAGGATGCCGCCGACGGGGATCGCGCTCGCCAGGATGATTCCGGCGTTGATGAAGCTTTGCTTGACTTGGCACCTGGCCATTGATCGACATCGCCAGATGCGCCGTGGCCACCGGCACCGACACACCCGCCACCACATAGGCCTGCCCGGTGGCGCCATCCGAGGCGGTGAACGTCGCCGGAGTGGCACCGGTGTAGTACGCCCCCCCCGCCAGGCCCGCCGGCCAGGAATTCAGCGTCTCCTGCACCGAGCACGCCGGCGACGCCCACGGCCCCACATCGCCTGAGGTGAGCCCGTTGAACGGGGTCAGCGCCAGCGCCTCCCACGTGTTCACCGTGCCCGCAGCCGACGGGCAGTTCCCGCCCTGCCCCGTCACCGTGAAACCCCCGCCCTCCACCTGATCGAGCAACGTCACATCCGTGCCCGCCGCCGCCGCCGAATACTCACAGTTCAGCGACACATACAGGCCCGTCGCGCTACCCGACGCCGCATACGAGATCGCGTCCTTGATCAGCTTGTTCCCGCCGCCCAGCGCCGGCGCCGTGCCCAGCACCGCCACATTCCCGGTCACCGCCGCGCCCCACGTCGCCGCCGTCGACAGCGCGTCGGACGGCACCGTGGACGAGCACGTCGTGGTGCTCGGGTCACCGATGATGATCGCGTTGTAGGACTGGAAATCCGCCGTGGTCAGCGTGTCCCACGTCGCCGCCGGCTCGACAGTCGCCGTGTAGCCGAGCGCTGTCGCCGCCTGATATTCCGCGCTCGCGGTCCCGCCATTCACCGACGTCGCCAGGATCAGCACCGACCCCGACGCCGCCTTCGCCGGGACCGCCGCGGTCACCGCACTGGCCGCGGTCACCGCCGCCGTCACCGCCACCACCGCGGTCACCGGCCCCCAGGCAGGAAGCCAGCAGCGACTGGACGGTCACCACAGCAGCCGCACGCCGCCCACGCCGCAGCCCCCGCCGCGTCAGCACCCGCAGCCGCAGCCCAGCCTGGCCCGTGCCCCGGCGGGCCCCGCCCGTCCTCTTGCCGTCCCTACCCGCGCCAGACCAGGTCATGACCCATCCCTCACCAGTCAGCGAAACCGGCACGGCCCCAGGGCGCGGCCACGAAGGCACGCCACTGACCAGGTTCGGCCAGGGCCACGGGACAAGATTGAGCGTGGGCGATTTACCCGGTCAATGAGTTCACCCTGGCAGGAACATGCCTGGCCGGAAGCCGCCAATACCGCCACCGCGCCCCAGCCAGGGAAGATGGCGTCACAACCCGGCCTGGCCTGGCAGGTTCCTGCCAGGCAGGAACTAAAGCCAGTTACGCCCGTCTTTGACCATACTTTGCGAGGCGGCTGACACCGGCCTGGCTCCGGTGGCAGCCGCTCACCGGCAACCGGCCGGCGGTGGCGCCGCCGGCCTGCCGGGCGGGCCGGCGGCGCATGGCGGCAACGGGCAAGCGGGAGGTAGGCATCAGATGACGCGATCCTCACGGGCCAGGCTGGTGGCTGCCGCCGGGCTCGCCGCCATAACCCTGGCGGCGGCCGGGTGCGGCTCAGCTCCCCGGCACGCCCCCTCCCCGGTCGCCGGCGCGCCGGGCGTGCTGTCCGGGTCGGTCACGATCGGCAGCTATCAGCCGCTGACCGGCGCCGCCGCGCCCGGCGCCAGCGAGATCGCCCCGGCGTCGGCCGCCTACTTCAGCTACGTCAACGCCCACGGCGGGATCTACCACCGCAAGATCATCTACAAGTACCTCAACGACCAGGGCCGCCCGGCGCTGGCCCCCTCGATCGTGCACCAGCTGGTGCAGCAGGACAACGTCCTGGCGATCTTCAACGCCGCCGGCACCGCCCCGCACCTGGCAGTGACATCCTTCCTGAACGCGG
>DPMS01000605.1 GCA_003541285.1 Actinomycetota bacterium | reverse complement strand
CAGCCAGACCGTGGGCTGGCTGCTGATCACCTCGTCGCTGCCCCGCCTGCCCGCGGCCATGTCCTCACTGCTGTTGCTGCTCCAGCCGGTGGCGGCGATGGGCCTTGCCGCCGCCGTGCTCGGCGAACGCCCCAGCCTCCTGCAGGCGGCGGGGGCCGCGCTGGTCTGCGGTGGGGTACTGGCCGCGACCCGGCCCACCGCGCCCGGCAGTCATTCCCGCCAAGCCCCGGAAACCCCCCAAGACCGGGTGGCCGCCATCTCGGCCCGCACCTCACTGCTGCTGCGCAGCCGCCAGCACACCACGGCTGCGTACGCCGATGACCAGCGCGGCGATCCCTAACACGACGGTGGTTCCTCCTTCTCATCGCGGAAACAGGCCGGGCTGCCGCCGGGCGCGTACGGCGGGTGGCCGTTCGCAGGCGCGGTGGCATCGGTGAAACGTGGTGGGGCACAAGACCACCTGGAGGCAGTCGACCGGGCAGGCGGGGGTGAAGATATGGCAGCAGCAGTGCGCGGGCAGGTGGCCGCTCACCGGGTTTTCCCCACGGCGGAAGCCACGCCGGTCAGGCCCGCGCCAGGGCCGCCGCCCCGGCAGCCACCAGCCCAGGGACAAGCGCCGGGCGCCATTTCGGCCGACCACCGGGGGTGCCTGGACGCCCCGTGCCGGTGCTGGCGGTGTGCGAGCGCGGGCGGCTCGGGGGATCAGCATGCCGGCCCGGACGCGGGGCAGGCTGTCCGGCAGTGCCCCAGTCAGCCTGCCCCGCGGCCGCAGACCGCGGCCGGGTGGGAGGCTCCAGCAGCCGGTACAACAGCGCGGCCAGCTCCCGCGCCGACGCCGCCGACACCAGCCCCGCTGGCCCGGCCACCGCCCACCACGACAGCGTGGAACGCCCGAACCAGGCCGGCACGCCAGCGAACCGCCGCGCCAGTGCCGCCTCCCCCTCATGGACCGCCGCCTGGTAAGGATCCTGCGACGGCGGGTGGGCGGCAGGACCAGGGCCTTTCCAGGCGATCTGTGCCCACACCAGCCGCCCCCGCTGATCACCGGTGAACCCTGTGCGCACCGACAGCCCCTGCACCAGCAGCAGGCCCCGGCCGCGCTCCCCAGCCGGATCGTCGATGACACGTGGCTCGGCCGGGCCACCACAGTCAGCCACCGCGACCAGGACAGCCGACGGATACCAGGTGATCTCCACGGCGAACCAGGCACCGCGCCCGCTCAGCGTGTGCTGGATCGCGTTGCTGCCTAGCTCGCTCGCGACACTGACGACGTCATCTCGCGCCGGGCACTCCGGCAGCAGCGACGCCAGCCAACGCCGCAGCGCCGAAAGCTCACGCTCGTGACCTGGGAACACCCGCCGCCACCGCCATCCTGGCACCAGCGCCGACGGAGGTGATGCGTCAGGTCGTGATGTTCCGGTTGCCATGCGTCAACGATGCTGGCTGCAATTAGCAGACTCAAGTAATCATTTATGAGCAATAATGAGCGTCATGAGCGAAACGGTAGCAACCAGTATGGCGAATGGCGGATCGTGATGGCAGACTGTCCGCAGGCACCCCTGTAGGAGGTGAGTGAATGCCCCCGCCGGCGCCCGCCAGCCCGACAGTCCTGCGGATCATCTTGGGCAAGCAACTCCAGACGCTGCGGGAAAAGGCCGGCATGTCCTATGAGCAGGCCGCCGATACCATCTACGCTTCGGCGTGGACCTTGCGCCGGATGGAAAAGGCCGAGGTCGGTCTCAAGCTCAACTACGTCAAGAGCCTGCTCATGGCCTACGGCATCACCGACGTCCGCGAGATCGATACCTTTCTGGAGCTGGCCCGCGAAGCCAACAAGCCCGGCTGGTGGCACAGCTACACCGACGTCCTCCCGGCCTGGTTCCGTGTCTTCCCTGGCCTCGAGCAAGCCGCCGGGCTGATCCGCGGCTACGAACCCCACTGCATTCCCGGGCTGCTCCAGACCGAGGACTACGCCCATGGCCTCACCGCCGCCGGGTACCCCAACGCCACCCCCGACGAGACAGACCGCCGGGTCGCGCTGCGGATGGCCCGCCAGCAGATCCTGTCCCGTCCCGAACCGCCTCGCCTGTGGGTGGTGATCGACGAAGCGGTACTGCGCCGCCCCGTCAGCGGCCCTGGTGTGATGCGCGCCCAGGTTGACCGGCTCATCGAGGTCACCACAAAGCCGAACGTCACACTTCAGGTGCTGCCATTCACCGCCGGCGCGCACCCGGTCATGTATGGCATGTTCCACCTGCTGCGCTTCCCCGCCGCCGAACTGCCCGACATCGTCTACGGCGAGAACCTGACCAGCGCGTTCTACCTCGACAAACCTACCGACGTGGCCGGTTACACCGAGGCGCTGGACCGGCTGTGCGCCCAGGCCTCACCCGCCGACAAGACCGCGGGCATCCTCCGCCGAATCCGCAAGGACTACCAGTAAAGGGAGCACTGAAATGCAGCAGATACGCAACGGCATGCACGCCGCTGATCTCGGCCCCGGCGGCTGGTCCAAGCCGTGGAGCAGCCCCAACGGCGGCTCCTGCCTGGA
>DPMS01000155.1 GCA_003541285.1 Actinomycetota bacterium | reverse complement strand
CCACCGGCCGGGCCCCGCCCACCAGCCACAGGTTCTGCCCGCCATCGGCCGCCTGCGAGTAGAGGTATTCCTCCCACAGCCGGGCTGCTGCCGGGTGCGGCGCGCTCTTGTTGATGGCCTGCGCGTAGTAGCCGCCCAGGAGCGCGTCCGAGGGCACGAACACCTTCCAGTCCGAGCGTCCCACGTAGCTTGGCAGGTTGAGGTAGTCCCAGTTGATCACGACCGGGGTCGTGCCCGCCTTGATGGTGGCGCCGGTGGCCTGCACGGGGTTGAAGTTTCCGGCCGTCTTGAGCTGGTGGAAGAAGTTCACGCCCTTGGAGATGTCGCTGGCGCTGCCACCGTTGGCCAGGCTGGTCATCATCACGCCATTCAGGGCGGCGTTGGCCTGGGTCGGGTTCCCGTTCAGCGCGACCGCATGCTTGAACTTCGAGCTGAGCAGGTCGCTCACCGAGGTGATCGTCCCGAACTTGGACTCATAGCCGATCGACATGTAGCCGCCGTAATCCTGCACCCAGACCCCGTTGGCTGCCTTCTGGCTGGCCGGGATGCTGCTCCAGGTGCTGACCTGGTACGGCGCGAACAGGCTGACGTTCTGCAGGGCCACCGCCATGCCGATGTCGAGCACGTCCGGGGCCGCCGCGGTGCCGCTCTCCTGCTTTACGGCATTAACCTCGTCCTGGCTGCTGCCATCGGGATTCGCCGAGTTGACCTTGATTCCGTACTTTTTGGAGAATGTACTGATAATGGTGCCGTAATTCGCCCATGTCGGGGGAAGGGCGATGACGTTGAGTGCACCCTCTTTCTTCGCGGCGGTGATAAGGGCATTCATTCCGCCACCGGCCGAAGCGGAGGTGGCAGTGGACCAGTCAGTGCCACCCGGGCTCGACGAACTCGACGAGCATCCGGCCGCAAGCAATGCGAGCGCCGCGAGCCCTGCCAGCGCAAATCGATATGACGCTCTCACGCGATTCCTCCTGTCAGCTTCCCCACCCCCAAGCGGACTGCGGCACCCCGAGCCCGCGGCATCGAGCCACTCGGGAGGTCGGCAGACACCGCCACCGGCGAACGGCACCGGGCGAAACGTCTTAAACGTTTAGCATTCGGTATGCTCACGCACCCCCGACGCGAGTGTCAAGAGACGTTATCGAGTTGACGCACGCCGACCACCTGCCGTTAACCAGCATCCCGGATCCCGGGATGACCAGCGCTTTCGGGGGCCTGGAGTGAGGCCCTGTCCACCAGTCTGACGGGGGCCACATAGTCACCCGTCAGGTCCCCCCCTAGCAGGCGCAGCATGAGCTGCCGGCCCATCTCCCGGCCATCCAGCGCGATGGTGGCCAGCGGCGGGTCGAGCAGCTCGGACGTGGCCAGGTCATCGTGGCCCACCACGGACAGCTCCGGCCCTATCCGTAGCGAGAGTTCACGCGCAGCCTTGTAGACGGCGTGCGCCGTGTAGTCGGAGTTGGTGATGATCGCGGTCGGGGCGTCCGGGCGGGAGAGCATCGCGGCGGCCGCGGCGCGGACGTCGGCGAGCGTGAGCGGTGAATACATCACCATGCCCCGCAGGCCGAGTTCGGCGGCGACGCGCCGGAAGCACCGGAGCCGGTCCGGGTCGGCCATCAGCTGGCGCGGCGCCGCCAGGAAGGCGATACAGGTATGCCCGAGCTCGGCCAGGCGGCGCATGGGCAGTTCCACCGCGGCCACGTCGTCCGGGCAGACCCGCGGCACCCCCTTGACTTTTCGCCCCGAGGTGTTCAGCGCCACAACCGGCGCGTCGGGGCGCAGTTCCCGCCACAACTGGATGCCCTCACCGGCCCCGACCGGGGCGATCGCCAGTCCCGCCAGGCGCTGGGCGGCCATCTCCCTGACGTGCTTGCGCTCATGCTCGGGTGAGTACCGCGAGTCCAGCACGAGCAGGGTCGCGCCGCAGTCGCTGGCCACCTCCTCCGCCCCGCTCAGCACCTCGAGAAAGAACGGGTTGGCGAAGTTGCGGACCACGATGCCGTAGCTGCTGGTGCGGCCGCGCCGCAGCGCCTGAGCATGCTGGTTGGCGCGGTAGCCGAGTTGCTCGGCCGCCGCGACGATGCGCCGGCGCGTGTCCTCGGCCACGCCCGGCTGCCCGTTGAGCGCGAAGCTCGCCGAGGCGACCGACACGCCGGCCATCCGGGCGACATCACGGATACCGGCCGGCCGCTCCCCACCACGGTGACGACTTGTTGTCATGGTCTCCCTGCAGCGTCTCCCCGCAGCCGGCCCGCACCGCCCACGACCCGGCAGCTCCGGACCAGGCGTACCACAAGTGGATGTCCGAGCGTAGTGGCTCACCAGTTACGAACCGGCACTCTGGCCGGCACCCTGCGCCACCCGGCAGCTCGCACTCCGGGCGCGGTTACCCTGCCCGGCCACCTGCCCGGTCATCCGGTATGGGCGGGTTCATGCCAGGTCAGGGCGTTAGGCCATCATGGGCGGGTAGCGGCGGCGCAGGCAGGCGCCCTGCCCGCGGGCCGGCCCGTCCCTGTGGCCGGCCGGCGGGGGCCGGTGGGTACTGGGAAAGGTCAGCTGGATGGACTGGGCATGGCACGGGCGCGGCTGAAGCGGCCGGCGCGGGAACGGCTGACCCGGCCGATGCGTACGCTGCTTGCCTTCGCATGCGCGATCGTGCTGGTGGACACGGTCTTCTTCACTGCCCTCACCCCGCTCCTGCCGCACTACACCAGCATGGCCGGCTTGTCGAAGTCAGGAGCGGGCATCCTGGTCGCCGCCTACCCGCTGGGCACCCTTGTCGGCGCCCTGCCAGGAGGAGTGCTGACCGCCCGGCTGGGAGACCGCGTGGTCGTGCTGCTGGGGCTGGCCCTGATGAGCGTGTCCACCCTGGTGTTCGGGTGGGCTTCCGCTCCGCTCGTGCTCGATGCCGCGCGCTTCGTGCAGGGCCTTGGCGGTGCCTGCACCTGGGCCGCGGGCATGGCCTGGCTGGCGACCGCGGCACCGCCGGAGCGGCGGGGCGAACTGCTGGGCACCGCGCTGGGCGCGGCAGTGGTCGGGGCGCTGTTCGGGCCGCTGGTCGGGGCGGTGGCCGGCCGGGTGGGCACCGGGCCTGCCTTCACCGGTGCCGCCGTCGCCGGCGCCATCCTCATGGGAGCGTCCTTCCTGGTGCCGGCTCCGCAGGCGGCCGTCCCGCAGGGGCTGCGGGAGGCGTGGCCCACACTGCGTGACCGCCAGGTCAGCGCGGGGATGTGGCTGACGATGCTGGCCGGGATCGCCTTCGGCGTGGTGGACGTGCTGGCGCCGTTGCGGCTGAGCCGGCTGGGGAGCACGGCGGCGGTGATCGCTGCCACCTTCCTGGCGGCGGCAGCGGACGAGTCGGCCCTTTCCCCGCTCGCAGGCCGGCTGTCGGACCGCCGTGGCGCGCTGGTCCCGATCCGGTTCTCGCTGTCAGCAGCCGTGGTTGTCAGCCTGCTCGCACCGCTGCTCGCACCGGCCCCCTGGCTGATCGCGCTGCTGATCGTCGGGATGCCAGCCTTCGGCACGCTGTTCGCTCCCGCCTCGGCATTGCTCAGCACGGGCGCACACCGCCTCGGTCTCAACCAGGGACTCGCGTTCGGGATGTCCAACCTCGCCTGGGCAGGCGGGCAGTCCATCGGTGCTTCGGCCAGCGGGGCGCTGGCGCAGGCCACCTCCGATCTTGTCCCCTATGCCCTGCTCGCCGCCGCCTGCCTGGCAACGCTCGCCACGCTCCGGCTCAGGACCGGCACCGCCCACCACGATCACGGGCGATTTGCCGCGCATACGGCGCGGCAAAACCGATAACGCTCACAGCCCAAAGCCCATCACCCGCCGCGCGGTGTCAGAACTCCCCGTTACCATGCCCCTACTGCGGGAGGTGCCAATGGGCAAGTGGGTCAGGGTCGATCGCCGGTACAACCAGCCCTTCCGGCTAACCAGCTATGCGTGGTGGATGATCCTCAAATGGGGCACCGTCGTATTAGCCTGGCTCGCGCTCGCGTCCACGACCCCATGGGCTGGGCTGCTGGGCCTGCTCGCCCTGGGCGGGTACGGCGGCTACCGGTGGCACGCCAGCCACCGGCCCAAAGCCCTGCCGCCGCCAGTCACCACCACCCACCTTCTACCTCCGCCAGATGCCCCACTCGGCCAGCGCAACTCGCGGGTAATCCCGCAAGACGTCAAGATCGCGGTCGCTGCAAGAGACGGCGGCCGATGCCGCCAGTGCGGCTCAGCCGAAGACCTCCACTTCGACCACGTGATCCCTTGGTCCAAAGGCGGGGCCAACACCGTCGCCAACATCCAACTCCTCTGCGGTAGGTGTAACCGCGCCAAGGGCGCAGACGACATACCGGCCACCCTGTGACGCACTATTCGCTGATAATTAATACTGCAACGGCACTTGGCGTACCGGCTCACGTGAGAGGCCGTGGAGCGGGAGATTTCCCGTACTTGTGAGCGCCGGTGTCATGGTCTGGTGCCGCTGCAGTTCCTAAGACGCGATCCCGCTTCAAGCCGCGTTGATTAGAGTTCCTGTGTGGTCACTCAGATGCCTTGCGGGGGGTTGACCTCGGTGGAGCAGTCGCTGGTCGATCATGTTAGCCGCGGGGAATTGCTCGACCTGACCGCCGGTGATGAGGCGGTTGACGAGGCCGCGATGCGGTCGTGGGGTGATGACCGGACCTGCCGGGCGACGGTGATCCGCGACATCCTGCGTGGGCGGCTCGCGGCCGACCCCGACCCACATGGGCTGCGGCTTCGGGGAGCCCGGATCACCGGCCGCCTTGACCTGCAGAATCTCAGGACGGAAGTCAACGTCGAGCTAAGAGACTGCCTCCTGGAGGAAGGCCTCCTCGCCCGGGATGCCCACCTGGCTTTCGTCGGCCTGACCGGATGCCAGCTGGAACACCCCGCCGAGACACCCCTGGACGCGGACAGGCTCACCTGCAGCCAGCTCAACCTCCGGGGGCAAGGATCATCGGCCGCACCGGTGCCGGCGCGGTCCGCCTGCTCGGGGCCCACATCGGCGGCAACCTCGAATGCGACGGGGCGACCCTGCGCAACGACTCCGGCCCCGCCCTGGACGCCGAGGGCCTGCAGGTCGGCCGGGGAATGTTCCTTCGTGACGGGTTCACCGCCGCCGGCGCCGGCGACCTCGGCGCGGTCCGCCTGCTCGGGGCCCACATCGGCGGCAACCTCGAATGCGACGGGGCGACCCTGCGCAACGACTCCGGCCCCGCCCTGGACGCCGAGGGCCTGCAGGTCGGCCAGGCTATGTTCCTTCGTGACGGGTTCACCGCCGTCGGCGCCGGCGATGATGATGATGATGATGTGGCGGTCGATCTGACAGCTGCGCGGGTCGGTGGGACGCTCGTGTTCGATCCGGCGCGCCTTGAGCACGCGACCGATCCTCATGGCCGGCTCGAAGTGGATGGGCTGACTTACGCCGGTGTGCCCGAGCAGATCTCTGCCGGGGATTGGCTGGACCTGCTGCGGTACGGCACCCGCAGCTATGCTGCGCAGCCGTATCAGCAGCTGGCCGCCGGGTACCGGGCGCTGGGCGATGAGCGGCAGACCCGCGAGATCTTGATGGCGCAACGCGACGACGCGCTCACCCGTACTGACCCGCGCTGGCGGGAGAGGTTGTGGGGCAAGATCACCAAGGTCACCCTCGGTTATGGCTACCAGCCCTGGCGGGCGCTGCTGTTCCTCGCCGCGGTGGTGGCGCTGTCCTGCGTGCTTGCGGTCGCGCTCGGCTCGCATGGTGCGCTGGCGCAAACCGGCAAGACGGCGACCCCAGGCCGGCCGTGCACCGTGGTTCAGCAGGTCAGCGTGGGACTGGATCTCAACCTGCCGGTGGGCACCAGCGTAGCCCGGGCGGACTGCGACCTGGCCAAGGATTCGGACAGTGCGACCGCTGCCTGGCTGACCGCTGCAGGCTGGGTGCTGCGGCTGCTGGCGTGGGGGTTCGCGGCGCTGTTCATCGCCGGCTTCACCAGTGCCGTCCGCAAGACCTGATCGACACGCGCGGTTTGCTAACGACCACCCGGAAGTGGCAGCGGACTGGCTCAGCCAGCGACCCTGCCAGCTGGCAATCGTGGTTGAGGTCGGCTTGACCTCTGAAGTCATGGTTCATCATTGAGCCCAGCGCGCCATCACGGCAGCGGCAGGATCCGGTCAGTGATCGCTTACTGCAACGGCTACCAGACCGTGACATCGGCGCTGACAAGCACCGGAGAATTTGCCGCCCCAGGGGCCCGCACGCGAGCCAGTACGCCAAGTGCCGTTGCAGGTGGTGGTCCTCACCGTGGCGGGTGAGGGGCCGGGGTGTGGCTGGCCCGGTGGGGCGTGCTGGCGAGTTCGGCGTGGCGCATCCGGGCCACCAGCGTGGCGGGGTCGCTGGCGCTGATGATGGTGGCGGGCTGGGCCGCGAACAGCGGGAACGCCCAGAAACGGCAGGAGGCGCAGCCCCACAACACGGCCCACTGCGGGTGGGTGGCCTGGATCTGGGCGGCCTGGGCACGCTGGCCGGGGTCGAACACCTCGCCGGGCCGGTCGCTGGTGGTCACTGGGTCAGGTCGGTGATGGTCAGGTGCGGTCGGGTCTTGGCCGCGATCTGGCGAGTGGCCTCCCAGCAGGCAGCGCACATCGGGCAGGAGCGTCCCCACACTTCCGGCCAGAATGCGTCGCGGGGTGTGCCGGGGACGCCGAGTTGCCCGAATGTGACGATGACATCGGCGAGCNNCAGGTCGACCGGGCAGGGGGACGCGCTAGTGAGGGAGGGCCGCCACTCGGGGAGCGGGACCACCCCGGGCGCGACCAGCCGCAGGCCGACGAACAGCGCGGTGACCTGGGAGTGGGTGCGGGCAGTCAGCCCGGCGGGGACCAGCGTGTTGTAGGCGGCGACTCCTGCGGTCACTGGGCCGGGCGCCAAGTCTGCGGTCAGGTGCGAGATGGCCAGGAAACTGCCGGGCGCTAATGCACTGGCCAGCGCGGCGGTGACCCCGGCCGGGTCTTCAGCATCGGGCAGGAAATGCAGCACGGCGAGCAGTAGCACGGCAACCGGCTTGGCGAGGTCCAGCGTCCCGGCAGCACCGGCGAGGACGGTGGAAGTGTCGCGGAGGTCGGCATCGAGGTAGCCGCATTTGCCTTGCTGGGTGCTGGTGAGCAGGGCACGGGCATGCACAAGCACGAGCGGGTCGTTGTCGACGTACACGACCCGGGAGTCCGGGGCGATCCGCTGGGCGACCTCGTGTGTGCTGTCAGGTGCGGGCAGGCCAGTGCCGATGTCGATGAACTGGCGTATGCCACACTCGGTGGCCAGGTAGCGGACCACCCGGGCCAGGAAAGCCCGGTTCGCCCGCGCCCCCGCCACCACCTGCGGCCGGGATCGGATCACCTGCTCAGCGGCCTGCCGGTCGGCTGGGTAGTGGTCCTTTCCGCCGAGCCAGCAGGCATATACGCGGGCTGGATGCGGCACAGAAGGGTCGAACCCAGGGCCTGGGTCGGCCGGCTGGAGGGCGGACATCCAGCCTCGTGCTGGGTGCGCGTCCGGGAGATGATCGGTTGCCATGAGCGTGACGGTAAGCCCAGCCGGTGGGCAAGGCTCGCACACCGTGTGCGACCTCTGGCATGCTTTCCGTGAAGGACTGGTCCGGCAGGACCAGGGCGCCAGGCGGGTTGATCGCGAGGTTCACGCGGGCATGGATGACCGGGAACTGGGCCGGCGGATCGGATATTGGCGCCGGCGCCGGAAGCTGACGCAGGCGGTGTTCGCGGACCGGATTGGCAGGTCCAAGAGCTGGGTGGAGAAGGTTGAGCGGGGTGAGCGCAGCGCTGGGCGGCTGTCGGTGACACAGCGGGCCGATAACCGCTGGCCCCGGCTCCGCCAGGCCCACGAGAATGACGGTATGACCTCACCAGCTACGGCACCCCGCCCATGATGCCCACCGGGCGGCCGGGCCCGGTGGCCACGTGGGCCGCGCTCGTCGTCGTATATGTCGTGTGGGGCTCGACCTATCTCGGCATCCGGGTCATCGTCGGGTTCGTGCCGCCGCTGCTGGCGATGGGCGTGCGCTTCCTGTGCGCCGGGGTCCTGCTGGCGATATTCCTCATGTTCCGGCACGGGCCCGGCATCCTCCGGGTGCCCCCGCGGCGGGCGCTATCGGCCGGGCTGGCCGGCGTGCTGCTGCTGACCGGCGGCAACGGCGGGATAGCCGTCGCCGAGCAGACCGTCCCGTCCGGCCTGGCCGCCCTGCTCGTCGCGGCGGTGCCGCTCTGGCTGGTGTGCCTGCGCCTGCTCGCCAGGGACACGCCGCGCCGCGCGACCCTGGCCGGCACCGCGCTGGGCTTCATCGGCATCGCGATCCTCGCGCTGCCCGGCAG
>DPMS01000320.1 GCA_003541285.1 Actinomycetota bacterium | reverse complement strand
GAGTTCAGTGGCATGAGCCACCATGACTTCCGCGCAGCAGGTGCACCTCAGGGAATGCGCCAGGCGAGCCAGCTGGTACCGTCACCGCTGCCATCGGATGGCATGGGCTGCCAGTCCGCCCAGCCTGCCGCCACCTGCCTGCTCCAGCCGCGGCCGGAATCGGTCAGGGCGGGCCGCGAATTCACCCGCGTCACGCTCCGCGACTGGGGCATGGCCACCCTCACCGACCTGGCCGAACTCGTGGTATCGGAACTGGTCACGAACGCACTGCGGCATGGCATTCCATCTGCGCGCAAGCCCGCCAGCGAGAACTGTGTCCGGCTGCGGCTGCTGGCGCAGGCACCTTTCGTGATGTGCATGGTCGCCGACCCGGGGGCTGACATCCCGGTCCTGCGGGAGCCGGGGCCGGCCGCCGAAAGCGGGCGGGGCCTGAATGTCGTCGAGTCCTGCTGCGTGCGGTGGGGCTGGCACCTTCTCGATGAGGGCGGCAAAGTTGTCTGGGCATTGCTGCGCCCACCCATCTGAACGCGGGTACCTGGTCAAGGGAGAGTGCCGCGGCTCGCCTCGGTGCGCCGCCGTCCCGGTGAATCACGAGCCGCCCGTTCGGCACGCTCATCGCAGTTCATGAGGAGCAGCCATGTACCAGCCCTTTCCGTCCGGTGGCGACGCGCCCCCGCCCGCACGCCCGGAACCACCCCCGTCCGTGCAGATGGCAGTCAAGCTCATGTACGCCGGCGCCACCGTGAGCGCCATCAGCCTGATCGTCTCCCTGGCGACCATCAGCGGCTTGCGCGCCAGCCTGCACAAGGCCGATCCATCACTCACGGACGCACAACTGCACACCGCCGAGATCACAGCGGTCAGCATCGGGGTGTTCCTCGGGCTGATCGGAATCGGGCTGTGGATCTGGATGGCGCTGGCCAACCGGGCGGGCATGAGCTGGGCCCGGATCATCGCCAGCGTGCTGTTCGGGATCGACACCATACTGATCGTGATCAGCATCAGCCAGCCCGCGGAAGTGTTCAGCCGGATCATCTCGATCCTGATCTGGCTCATCGGGCTCGGCGCGGTCGTGCTGCTCTGGCGGAAGGATTCAAGCGCCTACTTCACCGCAGTCAGCGCCCGGCGCTGACAGCAGCCCGCCAGGGCCGGCGGCCGGGCCGGCCAGGGCCGGCCGGTAACCGGGCAGCAGACATCAGTTCGCGGCAGCCGATCGCGGCGGCCGCGACCACGTTCAGCGAGTCCACGCCGAGTGCCATCGCCCGCGGGCTCATCGGGATGCACACGCAGGTGTCAGCCTCGTGCCGCCAGCGCGAGGACAAGCCGTCGCCTTCGGACCCGAGCATGAGCGCAACCCGGCCCGCCCGGCCCGCCGGCGCGGCCTGGTCCAGGGCTACCGCCGACTGGTCCGGAACCAGGGCGAGCAGGGCGAACCCGGCCGCGCGCAGTTGCGCCAGACCTCCGTACCAGTCAGTCATCCGCGCGTAGGGGACGGCGAAGACCGCGCCCATCGACACCTTGACCGCACGCCGGTACAGCGGGTCGGCGCAGCGCGGTGCCAGCACCACCGCCTCCACCCCGAGCGCCGCGGCACACCGGAAGATCGCCCCGACATTGCCGTGATCGACAAGGTCCTCCAGCACCAGAATCCGGTTGCTGCCCGCCACCACGGCAGCAACCTCCGGCAGCGCCCGCCGGGCCATGGCGGCCAGCGCGCCGCGATGGACCCGGTAGCCGGTGATCCGCTCGGCAACGTCATGCGGGGTCACGTACACCGGCCCGGGCAAAGCTCCGGCCAGATCACTGAGCGCGGCCAGCCGATCAGGGGTGACCAGCAGCGAGCGCACCAGGTAGCCGGCCCCGATCGCGCGCCTGATTACCTTCTCGCCTTCGGCGACGAACAATCCGTGCGCGGCCTCCAGGCTCTTGCGCAGGGCGATGTCGGTGAGGTTCGCATAGTCGGCCAGGCGCGGATCGCCGGGATCCTCCACACCGATGATGTCGGTCACCGCACCAGTCTGGCCGGCCCCGCGGCGGAACGGGGAGGCGCGAGGCGGCCGGTACCGGGGATAACAGGACAAGCCGCGTCATCCCACCCCGGTGTCCGCTACAGTCTTGCGCGCGAAGGGCCAGCAGGCGCCGGCGCCCGAGCACCACATCGGCGGGGGCCTGCGGGAGGAGTTCCTCGTGGTCCAGGAGCCGCGGGGCCTTTCGATTGAGGGATTGCCGTGAACGCTGCACGCACCAGACGGGGTGGCCACTACCACCCCGGGCGCAAGCGGAAGGCGAATACGGCCGCGCTGACTGGGCTCGCAGCCATCATCGCCATCACCTTCCTGCTCGTGCTGAGCGCCCGTGCCATCGTGTCCCGCGCGGCTTGCGGTGCCCACCCGGTGGTGGTGAATGTGGCGGTGTCCGCCGAGATCGGGCNNCCGCCGCGTCGGCGGACGCTGCGCCGCCGTCGTGGTGCGGGCCGAGCCACCGGCTGCTGTCATGGCATGGCTGGCGGGCGGGAGAGCCGCCCGGCACCTGCCGCGGGTGGACGCCTGGATTCCGGACTCAGGCCTGTGGGCCGGCCTCGCGCACCCGTCGGCAGCCAGGGGCCGCCAGGTGCAGTCCTCGGGGATACGTGTGGCCAGGACCGCGCTCGTGATCGTCATGCCCCGGTCAGCGGCCGCCCAGACGCCCGCCTTCGGCAGCTCGGTCAGCTGGAAATTCCTGCTCCCGCAGGCTGCCGGCGGCCCGGCGGCCGCGCTCGGCCTGAACGTCCGGTTCCCCGACCCCACCAGCAGCGGAACGGGGCTCGTGGCGCTCACCGAACTCCAGCGGGTCTTCGGCGGGAGCGGGCCAGCCGCGAGCAGTCTCGCCAGGCTCCTCGTCCATGTGCATGTCGTCCCGCCGTCAGCTGGCCTGGCGTCGCTGGTAGCACCCGCACCTGGGTCTAGGCCGGTGACACCGCCGGTCACGGTGACCACCGAGCAGGCAGTGGTGCAGTTCGATCACACGCATCCGCGCCAGCCGCTGGCTGTGCGCTACCCCGCTGAGGGCAGCGACCAGCTCAGCTACCCCTACCTGCTGACCACCTCCAACCCGCAGACGCTTTCAGCGGCACGGGAGTTCGGGCAGGAGCTGCAGTCGCCCTACGCCACCTCCTACGTGCGATACCTGGGCTTTCGCTCGGGTAATGGGACGGCGGGCGACTGGCCCGGCTGGTACGGGCTGACCAGGAGCGCTCCGCGCATGCTGCCGCAAGCGACCCCCGGCCAGGCCAGCGCCGCCCTGTACGCGTGGCGGCGGGACAGCCTGGGCTCGCGGGACCTTGTCCTGATCGATATCTCCTCCGCCATGGCGGCCACCACCACGCACGGCGGGCCTGATCTGGAACAGGCGCTCGCCCAGGCGGCCGGCCCCGGGCTCGCGCAGTTCCCCGACAGCACACAGATGGGCCTGTGGGCATCTCCCAGTCATGTCAACGACGGGCTGCCCTACCAGCAACTGGTGCCGATCGGACCGCTGCCGGGTTCCCTCGGGCTGGTCACGCGCAGGCAGCAGATCGAGCGCCTCACGCAGGGGGCACAGCCGATCCCCGGCTCCCAGGCCCCCCTGTACAGCGCGATCCTTGCCGCCTACCAGCAGATGCTGGGCACCTACCAGGCCCGCTACGCGAACACGGTGGTGGTCCTGACCGCCGGGGTTGACGCCATGCCTGGGGATATCTCGGCCAACGCCCTGCTGGGAGACCTCCATGTGCTCTATGACCCCCGGCGCCCGGTGGAGATCGTCGTCGTCATGTTCGGCAAGGCGGGGAACCTCCAGGCATTGCAGCAGGTCGCGGCGGCCACCGGGGGCCAGGCCACAGCCATCGCCAGCCCCGCCCAGATCGGCACGGCCCTGGACGGCGCCGTGGCACGGCAGCTGTGCCCGCCGCACTGCGTCGGATAGCCCGCGCACAGGGCCTCTTACCTGGCACGACAGCCGAGCTTGCCTGGCGGGTGGGCCGGGCGGGACGCCAGGAAATTTCTCGCAGAAAGCTGGTGCATCGATGTGAACCGGTCCCGGGGGGTGGGCGTCTTGTATGTGAGGCCCGGCGAGAGCGGGG
>DPMS01000142.1 GCA_003541285.1 Actinomycetota bacterium | reverse complement strand
CCAGTTCGTCCTGGCCGCCCATCATGTTGACGTAGGCGAGGGTGGCGCCCGCTTCGCGGGCGCGGCGCACGCACAGCTCCAGCCGGGCGCTGTCCTTGCCGCGCTCGTAGGGGGAGGCGTTCGGCACGACGAGCAGGCCCGCGCCCGCCTGCCGGGTGGCTGCCACCGGGCCGCCGTCCTGCCACAGGTCCTCACAGATGGCGATCGCCACGTCGACCGCCTGCTGGCCGTCCCCGGTGCCCTCGCAGGGGAGGCGGAAGACAGGCAGCCGGTCCCCGGGCACGAAATAGCGGTACTCGTCGAACACGCCGTAGTTCGGCAGGTGATGCTTGGCCGTGGTGATCAGTACCCGGCCCTCGTGCAGCAGTGCGGCCGCGTTCTGCGCGCCAAGGGGCGGCTGGCCGACCCGTGGCATCAGTCCCAGGTGGCGGCCGAGGTAGCCGGTGACGACCGGTACGCCGCCGAGCCCTTCGCCCGCCAGCCGGGTGGCGGTGCCGGCCAGGGCCTCGACCGAGGCGTCCACGAACGAAGCACGCAGCGCGAGGTCTTCCACCGGGTAGCCGGTGAGCATCATCTCCGGGAACACGACCAGCCGGGCGCCGCGCTCCGCGGCCCGGCGGGTCCATTCCACGATCGTGTCGGCGTTGCCCGCCAGGTCTCCCACGGTGGAATTGACCTGGGCGAGCGCGATCCTGAGGCTGGGCACGCTGTCACTTTATGCCGGCCGTGGCCTGGGTCGGCCTGCCGCCCGGCGCGGCGCCCGGGTGGTCTCATGCCGGAACGACGGGGATGAGCAGGTGGGAGTCGAACCGGCCGCCGGTGTGGATCAGGTGCGGGCCGTGGTTGACCAGGTTGTCGTGGAAGGGCTGGATCAGCGGCCGCGGCTGACGGTGGATGTCTTTCCCCTGGATCACCAGGCGCAACGTCTCGCCGGGCCCGAAACGGGTCCCCGACGGCAGGATCTCGATGTCGAGCGGGACGATCTGGCCCCGCCCCGGCTTGAGCTCGCGCTGGTGCGCGAGGACCGGCTGCCACGGGGTTGACCGCTGCTCGTCGAGTTCGCGGTGGGAGGCCCGGAGCCAGCCCAGCGCGACCGGCCCGTCCTCGAACACCGCGTAATACGGGAAGCCGACGGCGTCGCCGTAGCTGTCGAGCTTGACCAGCGCGACGAACACGTCGAGGTCGTCGGCTTCCGGGGCGGACATCCAGACCCGCAGCCTGGCGTTGCCGACCACCTCGGTGGCGTGCTCGAAGCGCAGGTCGAAGGTGGCCCGCCCGCGGCTCCGGCCGGCCTGCTCGCTGTCGTAGCAGGCCACCGACGGGGCGGCCGGCGCCCCGGGGCCCAGCTGCCCCGACTCCGCGTCCAGGAACAGCCGCTGGTACTGCGTGCCGGGCAGCGGCCAGCCGTCGGCGGGCTTCCTGGCGCCGGTGTAGGCGCGGTCGCGGACCTCGTAGCGCACCCGCGGCCAGCTGGTCACCTCCGTGTCGGCGCCCTTGAGGAAGTGGTCGAAGAACGCCTGCTGCCGCCGCAGGCTGCCGGCGGCGTAGTAGTACCCCCACTTCTTGCCACCGTGGGCATCCAGCCATTTCTGGGGCGAGCTGATCTTCTTGAAGCCCTCGAACGTGCCGCGCGTGTGCAGGCCCTGGTCGGACCAGCTGGCGACGACGAACGCGGGAACGGTGATCTTCGACAGGTCGGGGGCCTTGCTGGCCCAGAATTCATCCCAGAACGGATGCTCGGCGGTCTCCGCCGCCAGATCCTCGACGAGGTTGGTCCCATAGCCCCACCGCTCCCCGATGTAGGGCCAGAAGTAGGTCTCCGGGATCCCGCCGTGCCGGGCGACCTCCCGGTAGGTGTCGCTCCAGCCTTCCCAGGGGTTGATGGCGGCCAGGTGCGGGGGGCTGGTGGCGGCGATCGACCACTGCGCCGAGGTCAGGTAGGAGACGCCGGACATGCCGGCCTTCCCGTTGCTCCACGGCTGCGCCGCCGCCCACTCGATCAGGTCATGGCCGCAGGCGGCTTCCTCGGGCGACAGGAACGTGGCGTTGCCGCCGGAGTACCAGGAGCCGGGGATATCGGCGTTGACGACCGCGTAGCCCCGGGCCGTCCAGTACACCGGGTCGGGCGATTCGAAGGCGCAGTACTGCGACAGCTGGCCGGGCGCGACCCCGCCGTCCGGGTACCGCTCGGTGACCTGGCCCCCCGCGTGCTTGCCGTAGGGGCTCCAGGCGATCAGCGGGGGAGCGGGCCGCTCGTCGGCGGGCCGGAAGACATCGGCGTAGACCGTCACCCCGCCGCGGACCGGGACGGCGGCATCCCGCTCGATGATCATCCCGTCGGCGACGGTGCGCCGGTAGGCCGGCGGTGCCGCACCGCGCTCGGCCGGGCTGCCGGTCGGGGGACGGAAACGGTACTCCACGGGACAACCTCCTGCGGCGCTGCGCTCCGGTTACGGCGCTGCCGATGCTAATGCCGTCATCCCTGGTGATCGTTGGCAGCCCGCCGAAGCGGGGGCAATCCCCAGGTGCCGTAGTCCCCGTGATCATGATCCCACGCCCAGTGAAGAACAGGCGGGCTTCAAGGGCATGGCCGGTGGTCCTGGTCAGAAGGGCGACATCTGGTCGAGCACGTGTTCGCTGAGGTCAACAATGGCGGCAGCCTTAGTGGCGTCCTCGCGGACGTCGTCCGCGCTTATCAGCGGAGCGTCCGTTGGTGGGTACTCCACGTCGTTTCGCCGGCGGCGCATCCGGTCAAATGGCCGTAGCACCTGGCCCAAGGGAGGGTCGAGTTGTGCGCGTATAGCTTCGTAAACGGCCAGATGCCCGCCGCGGGTGGTGGGTCGCAGTCCCTGGTTCTCCAGCACGGCTGTCAGCGCCTTACGGGCTGCGTCATAAACCAGCGTGTATCCGCCCGCAGGATCGTCTTCGCTGATCTCGTCAGCGGACACGAGGTGGTTGCGGGCTTGGCGGATGAGCCGGTCTGCATGCTCGCGGCTGGCGGGCACGCGTTGCAGCTCGCTGCCGCCGAGCATGCGATCGATTACTTCCCGCCCCTGATTCCACCTCATGCAGGCACTTCCTGACCGAGCAGGCGGAGCTGGACCAGAGGACGTTCGCGAACTGACTCCAGGAAGGGATCAGCAGAGTCAGGAGACGCCCAGGCCGCAGGGCGGATCCGGCGGATGTCCACCGGGCGTCTTAGCCGGTCCTGGGCAGCTCGCGCGATCTCATCGAGGTCATCAGGATCAGTGGTGCCGACGACCAGGACATCCACGTCGCCCGGGACCGGGCCGGGCTCGCCAAGATACCGGGCAGCCCAGGAGCCGTAGATGAATGCATGAGTGATGCCCTCTACGCTGGCCAGCAGGTCGCTGAGAACCGGCAGCGGCCCGTAGGTGACGGCGAGCAGGTCCGTCAGCGGCTGGCTGACGGGAGTGCCGGTCACGGCCCGGAGCAAACGGACGTTCCCGCGGCGCGAGTCGCTGACGAATCCTGCCGCGATCAGACGTGATGCCTCGGTATGCACTGCCTTGACGCTTGCGCCGATGATCCTCGCGGCCTCGGTCAGGCTGTAGTCCCGATCAGGGTGCAGGTACAGGAGCGCCAGCAGATCTCCTTGGACGCGCGATCGGAGCAGCGGCAGCAACGGGGATGGGCCACCTCTCATAGAGGTAAAGTACCTTACCTCTTAGGAAAGATACGCGGCATCTGGCCTGGGTTCTGGCACCCGCACGGGTCCGGTCACGAGGAAGCAGCCCATCAGGCCCGCGGGCACCCGCCCGCCCCCGCCTCAGCAGCGGCTCCGTCCCCACGCTGACCACGCGCA
>DPMS01000140.1 GCA_003541285.1 Actinomycetota bacterium | reverse complement strand
CCGGCCCGGTGCAGGGATGAGCCGACCGGTCCGGATTCGCGGCCCGGTCACCGTCCCTCTTGTCCCTGCTTGCTGGCGCAGCCGGGCACGCAGCACGGGGCCAGGCCGCAGCGGCCAGCGGCGGCCCCAAATGATGAGTCACCGCCGGGTGCCACCACGACAGACCAAGCGAGGCCAGCGCCAGCCCGGCACTGATAGCCGCGCCGGACACGTGCCCGCGCACGCCCGGCGGCGCGGCCGGCCCGTTTCCTCTCGATCAGATCATCTCGCTGGCCCGCAAAGCCGCCGGGGCCATCCGGCACACCCTTGGTGTCCTCAGCCATCACCACCCTCTTTCTGCGGTCATCCGACAGCCCCTCTGTGCTCGCCGCGCCCGGATTGTCAGCCATATGACGCATGTAGACCCTGTCACGGCACCCGCTCGTGAACCAGGTCCCCCGGTGGCGGCGAGGCAGCGTTGGCTGGTGGCCAGGCAACTGAATGCCGCCGTCCGCATCACGGTCAGCAAGCCCATTGAGGGTTGGCCATTCCTGGTTCGGGAACTGCGCTGGCTCCGCGCCTGGCTCATGATCCCAGCATGGAGATGCGAGCAGAAATCTTGATCAACGCGCCGGCCGGTGATGCCTGGGAGGTCATTGGTGAACGTTTCGGGGACATCAGCGAGTGGGCATCGGCGATCACCGAGTCCGCTATGGATGGCCTCCCGCGCGCCGGCCGGGTGCGGACCTGTCACGTCGCGGGCTCCGGGCCGGCCGCCCCTGGGGTGATCAAGGAGCGGATCGTGGTCTTTGACCCGGAGGCCGGGCCCATTCCGGGACTGTGTCGTGAACTGGCCGGACGTGATACGGGCTGGCCTGATCACGCTGCGGCGCGCAACAGCCGATACCGGCGATGCCGGGGTAGCCGGGTTGCTCCGGCAGGCAGAGGCGCACGCAAAGGACGTCGCAGTCATGCCGGACCTTCCCCAGGATCATTTCCAGGTGATCTGCCCGGTCTTCCTCGGCGGCCGGGTCGTGCGGACCATCTCCACCCTCATGCGATTCGGCACCACCATCGAGGTCACCACATCACAGCTGCGGATCGAACCGATGTACCCCGCCGCCGACGCCGCGGAAGCCTACTTCCAGGCTCACCGGCCGCGGTGAGCCAAACCACAGATGCGGGTACCCGCCGGGGAGTGTCAGCTAGCTGACAGGGCGGAGGCGGCGGGCTCCCGGCGCGCCGGATCATGATCTGGGAGGGAGCAGGCGTGACCTCAGAAAGCTATGACCTTGTGATCGTGGGTGCTGGCAGCGGAAACATGCTGCCGGCCGGGGAGTTCGCTGGCTGGCGGGTCGCGGTGGTGGAAAGTGACCGGTTCGGCGGCACCTGCCTCAACCGGGGGTGCATCCCGTCGAAGATGCTGGTGCACACCGCGGATATCGCGCAGGCGGTGCGGCACGCGGGCCGGTTCGGGATCGGTGCCAGATGGAGCGGGGCGGACTGGCCGGCGATCCGCGACCGGGTGTTCGGCCGCATCGACCCGCTGCACGAGCGGGCCGTGGCATACCGGCGCGCGGGTGGTATCGACGTGTACCTCGGCGAGGCGCGCTTTGTGGCACCGAAGGCGCTGCGGGTCGGCGAGGAAGAGATCCGCGGCGAGCGGTTCGTGCTTGCCGTGAGGTCGCGCCCGCATATCCCGCCCATCGACGGCCTGGCCGGTGTTCCGTACCTGACCTCGGACACGGTGATGCGGCTGGATCGGCTGCCGAAGTCGATGGTTGTGCTGGGCGGCGGGTACGTCGCCGCGGAGATGAGCCACATCTTCGGGTCACTGGGCACCGGCGTGACCATCGTGACACGTGGTGATCACATGCTTGTCTCAGCACGATCGTGACATCCGGTCGCGTTTCACTGAGCTGTACCGGAAGCGTTTCGACCTGCGGCTGGGCGCAACGGCCGAGTGCGTGGCCGCGACCCGTAAAGGGGTCCGCCTCAGCCTCGCCACGCTGGCGGGCTCCCAGACTGCCGAGGGCGGGGTGCTGCTGGTGGCAACCGGGCGGATACCCAACAGCGACCGGCTCGATGTCGCGGCTGCGGGAATCGAGGTGGATGCCCACGGGCATGTCCGCACCGACGACACCTACGCCACCAGCGTGCCGGGGATCTGGGCGCTCGGTGACCTTGCCAACCATTTCCAGCTCAAGCACATGGCCAACGCCGAGACCCGGCTGGTCCGCTACAACCTGCTGCATCCCGGCCAGCCGCGCCGGGCGCGGTTCACCGTGGTGCCCTCCGCGGTGTTCGCCGACCCGCAGATCGCCGCAGTGGGCGCAACCGAACAGGAACTGCAGGCCCAGGGCCGGGACTACCTCACCGCTGCCCGTTCCTACAGCGACGCGGCCTACGGCTGGGCGCTGGAGGACACCACCAGCTTCGTCAAGGTCCCCGCCGACCCCGCCACCCGGCTGCTGCTCGGCGCCCACATCATCGGGCCGCAGGCCTCCACGCTGATCCAGCCGCTGATTCAGGCCATGTGCCTGGGCAACACCGCCGATCAGGTCGCCTCGGGCGTGCTCCACATCCACCCGGCGCTCACGGAGGTCGTCGAGCAGGCACTGCTGGAACTGTGAGACCAGCATGGAACGGAGTCCGCTTATGTGCCGCCTCGCTGACAAACGGCTCGGCCAGCTGATGGCCGGGAGCGTTGAAAGAGGCGACAGCCAGGAGAGAGAGGAGAACCCGTGATCGCACGTGCGACGTGGAACGGTGTGGTGCTGGCCGAGACCAGCCGCCCGGTGCTGCTGGAAGGCAATGTGTACTTCCCGCCGGAGGATGTCCGGCAGGAATATCTGGCCAGGACGAAGGCGTGGTCGGTGTGCCCGTGGAAGGGACTGGCACGC
The DNA here is from genome assembly GCA_003541285.1 of Actinomycetota bacterium. Lineage (GTDB taxonomy): Bacteria > Actinomycetota > Actinomycetes > Streptosporangiales > Streptosporangiaceae > UBA9676. The sequence goes on along the minus strand of DPMS01000140.1, from coordinate 60 downwards.
TACTACACGGTCCAGGCCGGCGGCCAGATGAACAAGAACGCCGCCTGGTACTACCCACAC
>DPMS01000141.1 GCA_003541285.1 Actinomycetota bacterium | reverse complement strand
GGTCGAAGCCCACGTTGAACTGGTGGTTCATGTCCGCAGCGGGCGCACTGGGTTGATGGCGGTGCGCAGCAGCCGGCCGGGATGCCGCGCGGGACCATGTCGGTGACCCAGCGCAGCCGGGCAGTGTCGTCTGCCGCGCCGCGCCCTCGGGCACGTGAGCTAGCCACGCCGGCTCAGGGCAGCAGCTGGGTCCTGGCGCACCGCTGGCCGTCCTGCCCCCCGGCTGGCGGCGGACAGGACTCAGCCCTGCCGGGTGCCGGCGTCATCGGCATGTCCCGGCCCTCTCTTCACCGCTGCGTGGCGGCCGGGCAGCATGCCGTTCCCGGGCGGGCGGCGCGCCTGCCGAGCATCGCTGATCAGCTGCCTGCAGGCTGCGCGGCGGTGAGGTAGCCGTAACTGGAGACGAGGAACGGCACCACGAAGTTGAGCCCGACCNNACCGCCACTATCAGGTGTCTCGCTCAGAGCCCGAGCTTGCTCGCGGCGAGCTGGGTGCCTTTTACGCGGGCGCGGATCTTGGCAAACGCGGTCTGGCGGCTGGTGGAGGTGTCATCACCGAACGGGGCGAAGCCGCAGTCATCGCAGCTGCCGAGCCGGGCCGGCTCGAGGTAGGCGGCGGCTTCCAGCACCCTGTCCCTTACTTGCCCGGCCGTCTCTATCCGCGGGTCGATCGGGTCGATGACGCCCACGAAGATGCGCTGCCCCGGCCTGGCGTGCTCGGCGATGGCGCGCAGNNCGGGTAGCCGCCGATGCCGTCCGGCGGGTAGATCAGGCTCAGCGCGGACGCGGCGATCACCGGCTGCTTGACCGGGACGCGGGCGTAGCGGCGGGCCAGCTGGAGATAGCCATCGGCGTGCCGCGCGTACCGGAACGGCCCGGCGGTCAGCCGGGGCAGTTGCCGGGTGTGCCCGTCGGCGAACCGGATCACCACCCCGTCGCTGGCGAGCGCTGCCAGCCCGGCGAGCGGGTAAGTCGCGAAGCTCGGCTTGCCCTGCTCGCCGTCGGTGATCACCGGGGAACCGGTCGCCTCCAGCTCCGCGATGGTCTCGCGCACCGCCGCCTCGGCCAGCTCGCCATAGGCCTGCGCGGTGATCCGCCCGGCGGCCAGGTCCTGGCCGGCGCCGATCAGCTGCGCCGGCCGCGGGATGCTGCCGATCGGTTCGGTGGGGATGGCCATGACCGCACCGCCTTCGGGGAAGCCATTCTGGACTACACGTTTCAGAACTGGTTTCCTATGCTGGACCGGACCGTTCGCGGCGTCAAGGGATGGCAGATGGCACGGCCCCGCAGCTTCAGCACCGAGGACGCCGTGGCGGCAGCCACGGCAGTGTTCTGGTCCAAGGGCTACCGCGACACGGCCATCTCCGACCTCGAGCGGGCCACCGGCCTGAACCGCTCGAGCCTCTACAGCGCGTTCGGCACCAAGCAGGCGATCTTCGGCCTAGCCCTGCAGTGGTATCTGCGCAGCTTCATCGGCCCGCGGCTGGCGCCCATGGAACACCCCGGCGCCAGCCCCGGTGACATCGAGGGCTTCTTCTCCGGGCTCGCCGCCTACTTCCGCACCGGCGGCCAGGCCAGCCGGGGCTGCCTCATGATCAACACCATCGCTGAGGACGAGGGCCGCGGGACGCTCCTGGGCCCCCGGGCCCCGGCGTTCCGCGACCGCCTGGCTGCGGCCTTCGCCAACGCGATGACCGGCCAGCACGAGCCCGGCCTGGTATCCGGACGGGCGCAGTTCCTTACCGCCGCTACGTTCGGCATCTGGCTGACAGCCCGCATCGACCCTGCCAGCGCCGCCCAGGCCGCCGATGCCACTGCCGCCTGCATCCGCTGCTGGCAGCAGGCCCCGGACGCGCCGGGCAATCTTTGCTGAGGCCAGCACGGCCGGCACTGTCAGCAGCCTGACACACGGCCCCGGACCGGCCAGCGCCCGGCGGTGCAATGAGGATCGCGATGAGTGCGGGGCGGGCTTACGGGCAGGCGACCCGGGCTGCTAATCCCGCGCAGGCTGCCGGTCGTGACCTAGCGTGCCGGCCGGCCGCCGGCCGGTGAAGGAGAGGCATGATGCGGCGCTATCTGCTGGTGCTGGACATGGACCTGCTGGCCGCCGACGAGCAGCTCGGCCTGGAGCCGATCAGCTATCTCCTCGCCCGGCAGCAAGAACAGCCGTCCGAGGTGGTCGTGCTATCGCTGGCCGACCACCGCCAGGCCCGGCTGCCAGCACTGGAACTTCTGCTCGCCGTCGGCGCTAGCTTCACTAAATTCCCGGTAGCGTCCCAGCCCGATCACGACACCGGCGCGGCGGCCGAGCACCGCATGCACCTGGCCGTGCGCCATCTGAGGGTGATCGGCTGCCACGCGAGCGGCTTCATCAGCGACGACGACCTGGTCACCGCGGTGCGCACCGAGACCCGTGTCCACCATTACGACCAGGTGATCCTGGCGGCCGGCCGCCAGCGCGGCACCTGGCTGGCCCGGGCCCTGCGCCGGGACCCGGCCCGCCGGCTGCGCCCGCGCCTGGGGCGACGGCTGATCGTCTTCCCGCTCGCCCCGCGCGTGCCGCACCTGACTCCCGGCCCTTCGCCCTAGCCGCATGGCTCGCCGGCCACCGGCAGGCAACATGCACAGGCGGTGGGACGATGGAGGCTGGCCCGGCCCCGGGCCGCGCTCGGAGAGCGGAGGAGTGCGATGGCAGACCGCGACAGCGCGGCCGCGTACAACTATCCCCGTTTCGACGAGTACGTTGCCGCTGGGGGTGACGTGCCGGATGAGGAGGCATTCCGGGCCTCGGCCCGGGCGGGGCAGCGGGCGCCGGATTTCACCCTGCCGCGGCTGGGCGACGGCGGCAGCGTCCGGCTGTCGGACCTGTGGCGGTCCGGGCCGCTGGTGATGGAGTTCGGCTCGTTCACTTGACCGTATTGCTCCGCGGAGGGTCCTCTGCTTGATGCCGCGGCGGCCCGCCACCCCGAGGCCGCTTNNATGTATGAGACGCAGCAGGCCGAGTTCCGCTACACCGACCGTCAGCGGTTCATGCGGCACCTGCTGCGCAACGGCCCGCGCGCGGTGGCCGAGTTCGAGAAAGCCCAGCAACTGTGGGCCGAGCGAGCAGGGACCTGACCGGCCCGGGCCGACGGCTCACCCGGCGGGACGGTCTTCGCTGCCGCAGCGTGTCGCCGTCACCGGCTCTCGGTGCCTCAGAGGAGGGGCAGCCGCCGGGCGGGGTGTCTTGCGCCGTGGCCTTCCCCGTGCTTACGTTCGGATCCAGGCCGACACAATCGTTTGCGAGCGAGGTGGGGCATGGCTGCGACTGGCGGCGCGGGCAGTGGTTTCGTGCGGAGAAAGGCGGTCTCCGCGCACAACGATGCCACCATGCGGACCGTCGCCGATTTTGGCGAGTTCGGCCGGGTCACGCTGGATGAGCCGGTGCCGCATGGTGGCACGGGCCAGGGCCCCTCGCCGCTGCAGGCGGTGCTGGGCGCGCTGTGCGGGTGTGAGGCGGTGACGTTCCGCCGCACCGCCGCCGGGCTGGGCTTGCGCTATGAGTCCCTGGATTTCGAGGCGGCGTTCACGATCGACATCCGGGGCCGCCAGGGCGACCGGTCGGTGCGGCCGCACTTCCAGACCGTGCGGGTGCGGGCGGTCGTGGCCACCGCCGAGCCGGTGACCGCGCTGGCGGCGGTCATCGAGGAGACCGAGGCCCGCTGCCCGGTGATGAACCTGCTGCTGGATGCCAAGGTGGACCTGCGGATCGAGTGGGTCCGCGACAGTGACGGCACCCTGGAGACCGTCCCCCGGCGCTGACCCCCTGCGCCGGTTACCTGCCCGGCTATGCGGGGCGGGCAGCGCCGTGGCGCGGCGAGGTCGGCCAGGATGTCTTCGATCCTGTCCAGGGCGGCGGCGATCCAGGGGAGGGTGAGCGGGCCGGGGGAGGCGAGCGCCAGTTCTCGCTGGGCGTCGGTGTCCCCGTACAGCAGCCCGGTGGCGACCCGCACCCGCAGCGCATGTTCTTCGTCGCCGAACGCGCTGGCGGGCAGGACGCCCATGCCGTAGCGGTCCAGCAGGTGGCGGGCGAGAGCCTGGCCGGTGGTCACGCCGTGATAGGCGGCCAGCGGGCTGCGCCAGGCGACGAAGCTGAGGTAGAGATAGAAGGCGGCCTGCGGTGCCCGGACATCTAGCCCGGCAGCGGCGAACTTACCGGCCACGGCGCGGCAGACCGCGGCGTGCAGGGACCGGCTGCGGGCGATCCGTTCGGCCAATTCCGGGGGCTCGGTGAAGGCCAGGGCGGCGGCGTGCCGGACCGGGGCGGCGGTGGCAGACCAGATCTCGCTGACGATCCCCAGCACCCGCCCGCGCAGCGCCCGCCCGGCCGCGCCGCCGGGCAGCCGGTCGGCCCCGGCCCGCCAGCCGCCCAGCGCCAGGCTCTTGCTCAGCGCGGTGGTGACCACGGTGCGCTCGGGGGGCGAAAGCGGCCGGGCTGAGGAACGGCGGGGCGGTGTCATAGACGAGGTCGCGGTAGATCTCGTCGGAGATGATGACCAGGTCGTACCGGGCCGCCACCTCGCACAGGGCCCGCACGGTGGCAGGCTGGGCGAGCCAGCCGGTGGGGTTGTCGGGCAGGGTCACGATCACCGAGCCGATCCGCCGCCCGGCCGCCCGGACCGTAGTGACCGCCCGCGCAAGCGCGGACGGGTCGCAGACGCCGCCTTCGCCTGGCGGGGTGGGCACGAAGTGCGGCTGGACGCCGGCGAGGGCGACCTGGGCGGCGTAGCTGACCCAGCTCGGCTTCGGCACCGCGACGTCGGCGCCGACGGCCAGCAGCAGCGCGAACAGCAGCGGCTTGCTCCCCGGCCCGGACACCACCGCGCCGGCGCTGGTGGGCAGGCCCGCCGGGTCCAGTACCCCGCCGCCGCCTCCCGCAACTCGGGCAGCCCGGCCACCGGGGCGTACGCGTTGCGCCCGGCGGCCTCGGCCAGCGCTTCCCGCAGCAAGGGGGTGGACGGGCAGCCCCGCCTCACCGAAGGCCAGCGGCAGCACCGGGTCTCCGGCCTCCCGTTTGCGGGTCAGTGCCTCGTTGGCGGCGAGGGTCGCGGACATCGGTATCGGCGCCCGCCCCCAGCCGGAGGATTCGGGAGGGTCCTCGGCGGCGACCAGGCGGTGACGTGTGGCTCTGGGGATCGTCTGCGGTGCGGTCTGCATACCCGCGTCAACGCCGTGGCGGGGCGCGCCGGCCGAGGGAGTGTCAGCGAGGTGACAGGATGGCAGCCGCAGGTTCCCCGCTCTGGCGATGATGGCCGGGAAGGGAGCACGGGGTGGACGGACACAGCTATGACCTGGTGATCGTGGGCGCGGGCAGCGGGAACATGCTGCCCGCCAAAGAACTCGCCGGCTGGCGGATCGCGGTGGTGGAAAGCGACCGGTTCGGCGGCACCTGCCTGAACCGGGGGTGCATCCCGTCGAAGATGCTGGTGCACACCGCCGACGTCGCGCAGGAGGTGCGGCACGCGGGCCGGTTCGGGGTTCGCGCTAAGTGGGCGGGGGCGGACTGGCCGGCGATCCGCGACCGGGTGTTCGGCCGCATCGACCCGCTGCACGAGAAGGCCGTGGCGCACCGGCGGGCTCACGGCACCGACGTGTTCCTCGGTGAGGCACGCTTCGTGGCGCCGAAGGTGCTGCAGGCCGGCGATGGCGAGATCCGCGGAGAGCGGTTCGTGCTGGCCGCAGGCTCGCGCCCGCGCATCCCGCCCATCGACGGCCTGGCCGGGGTTCCCTACCTGACCTCGGACACGGTGATGCGGCTGGGCCGGCTGCCCAAGTCGATGATCGTGCTGGGCGGCGGGTACATCGCGGCGGAGATGAGCCACATCTTCGGCGCGCTCGGCACCAAGGTCACCATCGTCGCCCGCGGGGAGCACCTGCTGGCCCGGCACGACGCCGGCATCCGGGCCCGGTTCACCGAGTGCTACCGGGAGCGTTTCGACGTGCGAACGGGCGCGGTGGCGCAGCGGGCCGCGAAGACCCGCAAAGGGGTCCGGCTGGACCTGGTCACTCCCTCGGGTGCCCAGGCGGCCGAGGCCGAGGTGCTGCTGGTGGCGGCCGGCCGGGTACCCAACAGCGACCGGCTCAACCTAGGCGCGGCCGGGATCGAGACCGACGAGCACGGGCACGTGGTCACCGACGGCACCTATCAGACGAACGTGCCGGGGATCTGGGCGCTGGGCGACCTGGCCAACCACTTCCAGCTCAAGCACATGGCCAACGCCGAGACCCGGCTGGTCCGGCACAACCTGCTCCATCCTGATCACCCCCGGCGGGCGGCCTTCACCGTGGTGCCGTCCGCGGTGTTCGCCAGCCCCCAGGTCGCCTCGGTGGGCGCCACCGAGCAGGAACTCCAGGCAGGGGGCCGGGATTACGTCACCGCCACCCGTGACTACAGTGACGCGGCCTACGGCTGGGCGCTGGAGGACACCACCAGCTTCGTCAAGGTCCTCGCCGACCCCGAAAGCAGGCTGCTGCTCGGCGCCCACATCATCGGCCCCCAGGCCTCGACCCTGATCCAGCCGCTGATCCAGGCCATGTGCCTGGGCAAAACCGCCGACCAGGTCGCCTCCGGCGTCCTGTACATCCACCCGGCGCTCAGCGAGGTGGTCGAGCAGGCACTGCTCGGGCTGTGAGACCAGCGGCCTGCGCCTGGACGCCCCGGCCGCACCGCCGGATCGGGGTGGCATACCGGACGTGCCGGCTTACAGCGGCGCAGGGCCCTGCCTCGTCCTGTCAGTCGCGCGGGGACCAACCTTCCAGCCCGGGCGCGGCGGGCAGGTCCGGCTCGGTCTGCACGTAGTGGTTGAAGTAGTTGGTGAACAGGTTCGCCGCCACGTGGGCGAACAGTTCCGCCAGCTCGGCATCGCCCCAGCCCGCCTCCCGGGCCGCCTGCCAGGCCGCGTCTGAGACATACCCGACATTCCCGGCGATCTCGCGGGCCACCGCCAGCAGCGCGGCAAGCTTCGGGCCCAGGTGGGCCGCGCCGTCCCGGATCGCCACCGTCTCCTCCAGCGACCAGCCGGCCGCCTGCCCGCCCGCGGTGTGGGCGGACTGGCAGTAGGCGCACTTGTCCACCGCGGCCACAGCGAGCGCGATCGCCTCGCGGGTCTTGGGGTCGAAGCTGCCATGCCCGGCGATCGCCTGCTGGATGCCCTGGTAGGCGGCCAGCACCACGGGCGCGTGCGCCATCTCGGCGTGGATGTTCAGCAGCCGGCCCATCCTGCGTTCCAGCCGGCGCAGCGCCTCCCGGGACTGCTCGGGCGCGTCAGTGATGGTATGCACCGGTACCCGGGGCATCGTTTCCTCCTCATCTTCCGATCCGCTCCGCCGCGGCACATCTCGCCGTGCCCGGTGTTCGTTGCGTTCCTGCCGGGCACAACCAAAGACCGGGCCGGGCGGAATGCGGCATTGTCATCGGGCTGACAATCCCTGGCCTCGGGTCAGCCGAGCCACGCCCGGGCGGCCGCGATCACGTCGCTGGCCGGGGGGCGGTCGTTCGGGGTGCGGGGCCGCCAGAGCTGCCGCACCATGCCGTCGATCATGATGGCATCGGCGCCGAGCTGGCGGGTGTCTTCGACCGGCCGGGCAAGCCGTTGCCCGCGTCGCAGCGCGGTGGCATAGAAGTTCATCGTGCGGGGCGAGTAGATCTGCCACAGCGGGGCCCTGCCGACGCCGAGGCGCTGGTAGAGCATCCGCTGCGGGTCGGTGAGAACAAGGCCCGGCCAGCCGAGATGGCCCGCGATTGCGGCAAGTGGGCGGGGCGGGCTGAAACCCACGGCTATCAGGCCGATCCGTGTGTCCGCTGGGCTGGCGGCGGCTTGGCGCACCTGGACCAGGTGCTGCTGGCAGGGCAGTCAATGCCGGTGCCGCAGCAGCACCAGG
>DPMS01000254.1 GCA_003541285.1 Actinomycetota bacterium | reverse complement strand
GTCATTGTCACCTTCGGCCAGTTCGGCACCCTGTGGGAGCCCCGCCGGGCACTGTGGCCTGAGTCCTGGGGACGCTCGGTCCCGATGTGCGCCGCCTGCTGGGACACCACCCGCGAAGTAGTGCAGAAACACCGGCCCAACCTGGTAGTCAACGACACCACCCAGGCGTGACCCTCTGACGGGTGGCGTTACCGCGACAGGGCATGTCCCGGACGCGGAAGTGTCCTGGCCCGACCTGCCCGGCAGCCCCTATGCCGGGGAGTGCTGGGCGCTGGAAGCCGAACTCACTCCCAAGCCGCTGGCCCGTACCGCCGCGATCATGTCCGCGCTAGTCACCCGGACCGCTGACTACCATCCCGATGCCACGCCCGGCCCCGGCCGCCGTTATGACCGGGTGATCTATCTCGCCGCCCCGGCCGCCGGCCGCCCGGGGAGTTACCGACCGCGCCGCCGCCTCGTTACCGCCGCCGTTACGGGGGCGGGTGACGGCACGGGACCTGCCGCCGGGGGCGCTTGCATGAGCATCTTCTGGGCTTACATCAAGTTCCGTATCGCGGTAGCCGTGCTGCGCCGGCCGGCTGTTACTGCTGGCCCTGTTTGTGGCGGTGCTGGTGGCTGCCGCCCCATCACCCTGGTCGCTGGGGTCGGGTTTGCTGGCGCAGTGGTTGCGGGGGAGCCCCGCTATGCGCCGCGTCCCGCACACGGCCCTTGCTCGTCGCCCGCACCACTGCTATCTCACCCCGCGGGTATTCTCCGTCCTCGCGGCCGCTGCGCTGCTGGCCACCGTCCTGCCCGGCGCGGCCAGCGCCAGCGCCGTGCCCAGCTACGTCGCGCTCGGCGACTCCTACACCTCGGGCCCGCTCATCCCGGACCAGACCGGGAACCCGGCCGGGTGCCTGCGTTCCACCCATGACTACCCGGCGCTGGTGGCCGCCGCACCCGGTGCCGCCTCGTTCAGCAATGTGAGCTGCGCGGGTGCGTTCGGGTCGTCATGCAAGAACCACTACACGGCGGGCGGAACCGGCCAGCTGGCGCTGGCGATCTCCCAGACCGCGCCCAAGGTGGCGGCCGTGCTCGCGGCCATCCACCAGAAGGCCCCCAGCGCCAGGGTGCTCGTGGTCGGGTACCCCGTCGTCCTCCCCGGCACCGGGCACGGCCGCCGGGCACGCGCGGTAACGCCGGCGGCAGCGCGCTGTCTGGCGGCATCGCGGTGCCGGTCTGCCAGGGCGTCGCACCAAAGCTGGCCAGCATGTCCTTGACCGGGCCGAACTTCTCATAGAGGAGCAGCACCGGGTCGGAGGGATCAGCCAGGGCGAGTGCGCAGCGCAGCGCGTCCTCCGGCCCGGCGGCAGGCACGATCGTCATGCCCGGCCGCCGCAGTTCCAGTCCCGATCTGATCAGCCTGGCCATCTCGCCGGCCTGACGACCGCGCAGGTCGGCGTCCTCGTAGATGACGACGCGGCCGAACCAGGCAGCGATGCTCGCCGCCGTCTCGGTGACCAGGTCATCGCGGCGGTCCCCGGGCAGGGTGATCGCGGCGACGGGATCACCACCCCAGGTGTTATGCACGAGCCTGCCCATCGCGGCCAGTGCGGCGGCGTTGTGACCGTAGTCCACGATGACCGGGCTGCCGCCCACCTGGTACACGTTGCCGCGGCCGGGGTTGGCGGATTCGGGTGTGAAGGTGGCCAGAGCCCGCCTGATGTCCTTCGCGCTTACCCCGAGCGAACGGCAGGCAGCGATGGCGGCGAGCGCGTTCGCGATCAGGTGCGCGGCGGCACCGCCGAACGAACCGGGAAGCTCGTCCACCGGCAGCAGGACGGTTTCCTCCCCGCCTCTGGTCTCCACCAGCTGGCGGTCACGCAGCTCGCAGGTGATACCGCCGGAGATCCGGTGGGCCAGGATGACCGGATTGCGTGCGTCCAGGCTGAAATACCGGACCACCGGGTGCCGGTTCCGCACCGCCGGCCGGGATGCGAGGACGGCGGTCCGGGGGTCGTCGGCGTTCAGCACGAGTGTGCCGCCGCGCCGGATCTCCTCGGCCACCAGCGCTTTCACGTCGGTCAGCTCGTCAAGGTCATCGACACCGTCGTCTCCGAGGTGATCGGCGGTGATGTTGGTGAGGACGGCGACATCGGCCTTGTCATAGCCCAGCCCGCGCCGGATGATCCCCCCGCGCGCGGTCTCCAGGACAGCTGCCTCCACCGTGGGGTCGTCCAGGACCATCTCCGCCGACCGTGGGCCGGAGGCGTCCGCCGCGTACACGAGCCGGCCGCCGGAGTACACACCGTCGGTGGTGGCCATCCCCACATGCAGGCCGGCCTGGCCGAGGATATGGCCGATCATGCGGACGGTGGTCGTCTTCCCGTTCGTGCCGGTCACCGATACCACCGGGACCCGGGCCTGGGCGCCGGGCGGGTACAGCCGGTCGATGATCGCCCCGGCGACATCCCGGGGACGGCCGGCGCTCGGCGCGAGGTGCATCCGCAGGCCGGGTGAGGCATTGAGTTCGATCACGGCCCCGGCCGGGCCTGCCTGCCCGGCGAACAGTGGCTCGGCGATGTCGGTCAGCCGCACGTCGATCCCGCACACGTCCAGCCCGGCTGCGGCGGCCGCCCGGCAGCACATGGCCGCGACCTCGGGATGGACCAGATCGGTGACATCCGTGCTGGTCCCGCCGGTGGACAGGTTGGCGTTACGCCGCAAGGTGACGACCGTGCCCGGGCCTGGCATTGAGCCGGGGTGCAGGCCCTGGGCGGCCAGATGACCGAGCGCCTGGCTGTCGAGCACGATCCGGGTGAGCGGCCGGGCGTGCCCGTCGCCCCGGCGGGGGTCAGCGTTCGCGATTGCGACCAGCGCCGCGATGTCGTGGATGCCGTCGCCGATCACCGCGGCGGGCCGCAGCCGGGCGGCGGCCACGACGCGGCCGTCCACGACCAGTATCCGGTAGTCGAGGCCGGGCATGTATTTCTCCACGATGACCTCACGGCCGTCCGTGCTGGCCCGGCGGTAAGCCTCAGCGGCCTGCGCGCCGGAGCCGATCCCGACGGTGACGCCGCCGCCGTGATTGCCGGCGCGCGGCTTGACCACCACCGGCGGGCCGAGCCGGGTGACAGCATCGGCTGCCTCCGCCGCGCTGCGGGCGATCCTCCCCTCCGGCACCGGCACCCCAGCCGCGGCGAGGACCTGCTTGGCGAGGAGCTTGTCGCAGGCGATGTCCACGCCGACCGCAGATGTCTGCTCGGTGAGCGCGGCCCACACCAGCCGCCGGTGGCAGCCATAGCCGAGCCTCAGGATGCTCAGGCTGCCCACCCGCCGGACCGGGATGTCCCGCGCGCGGGCAGCCGCAGCGAGTGCGGCCGTGCTCACGCCCAGACGGGATTCCTCCACCGCGTGTGAGATCGACTGGAGCGGGGTGTCGAGCCTGGGCGTGCGCTCGGCGATGACGTCGTGGACCAGGCGGATGGCGAGGATGAGCAGTTCACGGGGGATCGGCGAATCGGCGGGCTCATCGCGCGGGCAGGCCATCACCACGTCGTAACGGCCGTCGGCGCCGGCCCACTCGGTGCGCCCGAAATACACCTCCCTGCCCACCAGGCCGGACAGTTCCAGCGCCGCGTGCTCGGTGACGTGCCCGAAATAGGTCCCTCGTGCCATGGCGTCGCAGAACCCCCCGGGCCGGCCGGCCGCGCAGTGGTGGTCGGCCAGCCCGGGCAGCAGGGCGAGCAGGCGCCCGGCGAAGCCCGCGTACGAGGTGGTCTCCTGGCCGGTCAGCTCGTCGAGCTCGAGCCGGGCGACGGTGACGGGCCGGGACGTGTAGATGTTCGGGCCGCTGAGGCGGCGCAGGTCGATGAGCCGCACGTCTGCTCCATAGGCGTGGTTAGTGAACGGTCAGTACCGGGTATGCGCGGGGCCGATCGTCGGCTCCCGCCCGCTGATGTCGAAAACACATCCGGCGGGCATCAGGTGCAGGCGCACGTCGAAAAGGGTGATCGGGTCGTAGTCGCCGGCCGGGTGCACGACTGTCGAACGTTCCGCGTCCACCACCGTGACAACCCCCGATCCCAGCACTTCGAAATGACTTCCAGTAACGAGGATCGCGGTGTTCTCGTCGATGCCCACCCCGACGTGATCGGGCTCGAGCGCGACCGCGCTCAGCAGCCGGGGCAGCCGCCCGCGCTCGGCAAAGTGCATGTCGATGAGCACCTTGGGGAGCAGGCCAAGACCTGGCCCGGTGCGGACGGTCGCGGCCGAGACCTCCGAGCCCTCCCCGCCGAGGATCATGGTCCGGCCGAGTGCGGTGGCGCCGGCACTGGTGCCCGCCACCACCAGCCCGTCATCGAGCCGCTGGCGCAGGACGTCGTTGGTGCGGGAGCCGACCAGGGCGCGGATCCGCGACTGGTCGCCGCCGCTGAAGAAGACGCCGGTGGCCTCACGCAGGATGGCTTCCGCGTGATCGCCGTCCGCGTCCGCCCGGCCCCGCAGCCGCAGTTCCCTGGTGCGTTCCACGCCGAGCTTGCGGAAGACCCGCTCGTACTCCGCGTGCACCTCATCGGGGATGCCGGTGGCCGTCGTGACCAGCGTGATCCGGGCCCGGTCGCTGCCGGCGAGTTCCACGAACCGCTCCAGCAGGCCGGCTCCGCAGCACCGGTCCTCGCCGCCGCCGATGATCAGCAGGCGGCCTAGCGGAACAGCGTCATCCGCATGTCCGTCCACGGTGCGTTGTTACCCAACGTAGCCTCTTGTGAACCAAACGTTCACATGACCGAAAGCGCCCCAGCCGGCCGCCGGAAACGGTCACACATTCTTCTTAACCGGCGAAATACCAGAATTAACCGGCGAAATACCAGCACGCCGTAGGCACGGTAACGGAAGCGGAAGCCCGTGCCGCGCAGGTAAGCCAGGATGGCAGGGGCGGCTTTCCATACCATTGCCCAGCCCACCCGCATCCGGCGCAGGTCCTGGCGCGCCAGCCGCAGTTGCGTGGGGCTGCTGCCCTGGCCGCTTTCCGCGGCGTTCAGGCGGCGGTAGAAGGGGTGCCGGGCGATCGCGGCGACGGTGGAAGCCGGGACCCAGGACGTGTAGGAACTGGCACGCGGATGGCCGTCGGCGGTCGCCAGCACCAGCGCCCGGTAGGAGATACGCCTGCCATAGGGCGCCACCCCGCCCCGCAGGCCGAAGGGCACGTCCACCACCAGTGAGCCAGAGCGATCAGCGGCGATCGGGCTGTCCAGCGCAGGCATCGTGGTGGGGATGATGCCCACCTGGGGATTGCCCGCATAACCGGCTTCCAGCGCCGCGGCGGCGAGGGCCGCGATCAGCAGCGGCCGGGCCCGGGCGCCCAGCCACGCGACTGCGCTCCCGGCCAGCAAGGCGGCGGGGACGAGCCCGATCAGCGCGAGGCGGTCCGCTTCCCGGAAGGCGGCCAGCCCGGGGATGTGAACGAACCACGTGTAGGGCAGGACAGCGGACATCCGGACGCCATGCCAGCCAGCCGCCAGGGGTATGAAGCGGTGCCCCCCGATGGCCAGTACCGGGCCGAGCGCGAGTGCGGCCGAGGCGCCCCACGCCAAGGCGAGCAGCCGGGCGCTGGGCCGGTGCCAGGCCACCACCAGCCCGAGCACGGCCAGTGCGGACAGCACCACGCCGAAGGTCGGGATCCCCTCGCGCGGGTGGGCATAGAAGAAGACCGATGAGATGGCCGTCAGCCCGGCGGCGCTGACCCGTGGCGAGGGTGCGAACAACGTGGTGAGCGGTGCCCCGTACACGGCGTCCCAGTGGGCCAGCACCCGCGGGCTGATGGCCGCCCCGCCGGTGAGCGCCTGCCCGGCCATGGCGGCGAGCTGCGGGCTGGCGGCCAGGACCGTGACCGCGGCCGCCGGTGCTGCCCGGCGCAGTTTGGCCAGCACCGGGCGCCGCACCAGCCAGGGGAGCAGGACCCCGGCGGCCAGCACCGCGGCCATGATCGCCGATTCCTGGTTGACCAGCACCGATGCGCCCAGGACCAGCCCCAGGACGGCCGCCTGGCGGCGGCCTGGCTGCCGGATCAGCCGCACCGCCGCCTCCAGCGTGAGCGGGAGGAACAGCGCCCCGGCAGCCAGGTTCTGGTGATACCAGTCCTGCCAGGTGAGCATGGTCGCCAGGCCGTACAGCGCGCCGGCCACGATGGCCGGGACCTCGCTGGAGAGCCACAGCCGCGCGGCGCGGTACATGACATAGCACAGCAGGCCGGGCAGCACCATGGCGAGCAGGTTGTAGGAGGCGCTCGGGCCGAACAGCAGGGTCACCGGGGCCATGACCGCTCCCACCAGCGGCATCAGGGTGTCGAACCCGAGCGCGACCCCGGCTGGTGCGCCCAGGTGATCGGTGAACCAAGGGTTGCCCAGGTGGGCTATCTGGTGTGCGACCCACCACAGGCCCCAGACGTAGCTGCTCTGGTCGATGGTGTCCGGCAGCCGGCCGGCCAGGTAGGTGGCCCGGGGCCAGGTCACGGCGATTCCGGCACCGAGGTAGCCGAGCAGCAGGGCCAGGTGACGGGCGAATGGCCGGGCGGCCAGAGCGGCGAGTGCCCGGTCCGCCATCGCGCGCATGATTCATCCCCCGCCCCCCGCCCGGCTGGTCCCGCCGGGCCACCGCCCCGCGCCGCCTGCCCGCGCGGCGGTCGGCCGCAAAAGCGGGGCAGGAAACGATGAAACTCCCCTCTGGTATGAATCCTGTCATGCCAGAAGGAAAGCTCAGTATTAGAAAAGATGGGTAAGTGGCAAAGACTCAGCAATATGGCGGCAATTCGCCGGCCCGCAATAAGCAGATTCTCCGCGCCCCGGGTGACAGGACCGCGGGACTCTTAATCGTCGTCCGCCGGGCGCCGGGACATCCTGCCCCGGCGGCGGGCGGACGGCGGCTTGGCGAGTTCCTCGGGAATGCGCAGCAGCGGGTTGGTGGCACTGTCCACGACGTCGCCTGCGACCTCCAGCACGCGTTTCCCGCGTGCCCGCGCTGCGGACCTGAGCAGTTCGAAGGCCTGCCGGGGCCGCAGCCGGTGCCGCTCGGCCAGCACGCCGATCGCCTGTTCGACCCGTACCCGCACGGCAAGCGCGTGCTCAAGCTGGGCGACGGTCTCCTGGAGTTGCCGGATGTCGGGCTGCTCGGCCTGGCCGGTGCGTCCCGCCCGGCCCGCCCGGTCC